>NZ_QQWV01000105.1:0-1365 GCF_003951715.1 Sphingomonas sp. ABOLH
GTGTAGGGCGTCCCGCCCCCGCCCGGAGCCCCCCATGTCCCTCGGCCTAGATTTCGGCACCACCAATTCCGTCCTCGCCCGCGCCGATGGCGACGGCGCGACCCTCGTGCCGCTCGACGGGCCGGACGGCGCCGACGCCGTCTTCCGCTCGGCGCTGTGCTTCTGGCAGGACGACGTCCCCGGTGGCATCGCGGTAGAGGCCGGCCCCTGGGCGATCGACGAATATCTCCAGTTTCCGGAGGGGTGCCGCTTCCTGCAATCGTTCAAGTCGGTCGCCGCCAGCCCCAGCTTCGACACCGCGCCGATCTTCACCAAACGCTACCGCTTCGAGGATCTCGGCCGCGCCTTCCTCGACCGCCTCGCCGCCCGCGCGCATGGCATACTGAACGGCGCCACACGCATCGTCGTCGGCCGCCCGATCACCTATGCCGGCCACCGCCCCGACGAAGCGCTCGCGAGGGCACGCTATGACGCGATGTTCGCCGCGCTGGGCGCGCAGATCGTCTATGTCTACGAACCGCTCGGCGCCGCGTTCAGCCATGCCGCGACGCTGACGGACGCGGCCACGATCCTCGTCGCCGATTTCGGCGGCGGCACCAGCGATTTCTCGGTCGTCCGACTGGAAGCGCCGGGCAGCGACCGCCGCGCCCGCCCGTTGGGCCATGCCGGTATCGGCATCGCCGGCGACCAGTTCGACCGCCGCATCCTCGACAGGCTCGTCCTGCCGCTGCTCGGCAAGGGCGGCACCTATCGTTCGTTCGACAAGGTGCTGGAAATCCCCGCCGGCCATTTCACCGACTTCACCGACTGGTCGCGCCTCGCGCTGATGCGCAACCGCAAGACCCTGGCCGAACTCGACAAATTGCGCCGCGCCGCGACCGATCCGGACGCGATCGACCGGATGATCGCGGTGATCGAGGGCGAACAGGGCTATCCGCTCTACGACGCGGTCGGACAGGTGAAGCGCGCGCTGTCGCAGGGCGACGAGGCGACCTTCGCGTTCGAAGGGGGCGGCATCGCCATTGAGGCACAGGTCACCCGCGACCAGTTCGAAGCATGGATCGCCGACGATCTCGCGCGCATCATGGCGACCGTCGACCGCGCGCTGGAGGTGGCGGGGCTCGACGCCGACGGCATCGACCGCGTGTTCCTGACCGGCGGCACCTCGCTCACCCCCGCCATCCGCCGCGCCTTTGCCGACCGCTTCGGGCAGGACCGGCTGGCGTCGGGCAACGAACTGACCTCGGTCGCCCACGGCCTCGCGCTGATCGGGCAGCAGGACGATCTGGCGGCGTGGACGGCGTAACGCTTTCCTACACGCCCGCCCCCTGCCATCCTGACGCCCGCTCTTTGACAGGTCCGCCC
>NZ_QQWV01000106.1:0-1249 GCF_003951715.1 Sphingomonas sp. ABOLH
TGACGTGACCCCCGTTTCTTCATCCATCTGGAACTAGAGACCGGCCCCTCGAAGGGACGGACGGAATGAAGCGGAAGCAGTTTTCGGAAGAGCAGATCATTGGCATCCTGAAGGAGGCCGAGGCGGGGGCGGTGGTGACGGAGCTGTGCCGCAAGCACGGGATGTCGAGCGCGACCTACTATGCGTGGAAGGCGAAGTTCGGCGGCCTGGAGGTGTCTGACGCAAAGCGGCTGCGGTCGCTCGAAGAGGAGAACGCCCGGCTCAAACGGTTATTGGCGGACACGATGCTCGACAACGCGGGGTTGAAAGACCTGCTGTCAAAAAAGTGGTGACGCCCGCCGCGAAGCGGCAAGCGGTCGCGCATCTCCAGGCGACGTTAGGGATGAGCGAGCGGCGGGCGTGCATGGTCATTGGGGCAGACCGCACGAGCATGCGGTATCGCTCGTGCCGGTCGGATGATGGCGACCTGCGGTCGCGTTTGCGTGAGCTGGCGCAGCAGCGCCGGCGGTTCGGCTATCGGCGTCTGCACATCTTGCTTCGCCGGGACGGCATCACGATCAACCGCAAGAAGACCCAGCGGCTCTATCGTGAGGAAGGGCTGACTGTCAGGCGCCGGAAGGGACGAAAGCGTGCCACAGGCAGCCGGGCGCCCGCGCCGGTGCTGGCACTTCCCAATCAGCGCTGGAGCCTGGACTTCGTGCACGACCAGCTCGTTACCGGCCGACGGTTCCGCGTGCTCAACATCGTCGACGACGTCACGCGCGAATGCCTCCGGGCGGTAGTGGACACTTCAATCTCGGGCCGGCGGGTCGTGCGCGAGCTGGCCGATCTGATCGCCGAGCGCGGCAGGCCGAAGATGATCGTCAGCGACAACGGGACTGAACTGACGTCGAACGCGGTGCTCGTCTGGTCGGGAGATGTCGGCGTCGAGTGGCACTACATCGCGCCTGGCAAGCCGACGCAGAATGGCTTTGTCGAGAGCTTCAACGGTCGCATGCGCGACGAGCTCCTCAACGAGACGCTGTTCTTCACCATCGGTCAGGCCCGCTCGATTCTGGCGCGCTGGGTCGACGACTATAACACCGAGCGGCCACACTCTTCGCTCGGCTACGATACCCCGGCTGCGTTCGCTGCCGGGCTCGAACAGCAACGAGCGGGGTTAACCCCGCCCGTTGCTTCACCTGCGCTCATGCGCGAAAACCACGGTCGGCCTCTGGTTGCCGCTGGATGAAAGACCGGGGTCACGTCA
>NZ_QQWV01000107.1:0-1221 GCF_003951715.1 Sphingomonas sp. ABOLH
GGAACGGCGCGCCGTTCCAGGGCTGGGAGCTGCCGCCTGCGCTGGCACGACTGCGGCGCAAGCTTGGCGTCGGTGACGATGCCGACCGGCGGTTCGTGCGGGTGCTGGCCGCGGTGCTCGACGACGGACTCGAGGCGGTGGAAGCGGCCGTGCGCGAAGCATTGCTGGCCGGCGTCGCCAGCGACGACGTCATCGTCAACATCCTGGCCCGCCGGCGCGAACCGCCGCGACCGCTGACTATTGTCACGCCAGAAGATCTGGCGCTGCGCCATCCGCCCCGCGCCGACTGCAACCGCTATGACAGCCTGCGAGGCCTCCATGCAGCGGCATGAGATGATGACGGCCATGACCGAGTTGGGGCTGAAGGGCATGGCTGGCGCTTTCGACGAGGCGGTCACTACCGGTCTCCAGCGCAAGCGCACGACCATGGAGGTCCTGACCGACCTGCTGCGTGCCGAGGCGACGCACCGCCATGCAGCCTCGGTCCGTTACCGGATGTCGGCCGCCAGGTTGCCCGCGGTGAAGGACCTCGACGCCTTCGTCTTCGGCGACACTCCCATCAACGAGGGACTGGTGCGCTCGCTGTACAGCGGCTCGTTTCTTCCGGGCCGACGCAACGTCGTGCTGGTCGGTGGAACGGGTACCGGCAAGACGCATCTCGCCACCGCCATCACCGCCAATGTGGTACGAGCCGGCGCCCGCGGACGCTACTTCAACACAGTGGACCTGGTGAACCGACTCGAGGAGGAAACGCGCCTTGGCAAGGCCGGCACGCTGGCGGCCCAGCTCTCGCGCCTCGACCTCGTGGTGCTCGACGAGCTTGGCTACCTGCCGTTTGCACGCTCGGGCGGTCAAATGCTCTTCCACCTCGTCAGCAAGCTCTACGAGCAGACCTCCGTCATCGTCACCACGAACCTCGCCTTTGGCGAGTGGCCGACCGTCTTTGGCGACCCCAAGATGACCACCGCACTGCTCGACCGTATTACCCACCATTGCGACATCGTCGAAACCGGCAACGACAGCTGGCGCTTCAAACATCGAAGCTGACGCCCAGGACCACCGGCAGAGAACGCTTCGCGCTGGTTGCGCCTCCGGTCGGGCTACGCCCGCCCTACGCCGCAACCAGCGCGAACGGTGCACCCGTCATACCCGTAACGCTGCTCGACGAAGGGGGTCCCTTTTGGACGCCGATAGGGGGTCCTTTTTGGACGCCGATTGACA
>NZ_QQWV01000108.1:0-1202 GCF_003951715.1 Sphingomonas sp. ABOLH
ACTGTCCGTCGTCAGAACATTCGGCACAACTCGCGGCGTAGATTAGCGGAGTGCGGACCTCGTCAGGGGGTTGATGTTAGGCGGCGAACTTGCGGTGCTGCAAGCGCCGATGTTCGATGGTCTGTCGCTTGATCCTTTCGCGCAGTTTGATGATTGCCGGAGCCCTGCCGAAGTAGGCGTCGGCAGGCGTCACATTGGCCAGGCTCTCGTGGTATCGCTGGTGATTGTAGTGCTCGACGAAGGCCTCGATGTGGGCTTCGAGGTCGCCGGGCAGGAAGTAGTTTTCCAGCAAAATGCGGTTTTTCAGGGTCTGGTGCCAGCGCTCGATCTTGCCCTGGGTTTGGGGATGACACGGGGCGCCGCGGACATGGCTCATCTTCCGGGCCTCGATGTATTCCGCCAGCTCACCCGCGATGTAGCTGGGGCCATTATCGCTGAGTAGCCGAGGTTTGTGCAGCACCGTGGCGCTGTCGCAACCAGAAGCCGCCAGGGCGAGGTCCAGCGTGTCGGTGACGTCCTCGGCTCGCATGTTGGTGCACAGCTTCCAGGCGATGATGTAGCGCGAGAAGTCGTCGAGCACGGTCGACAGATACATCCAGCCCCACCCGATGATCTTGAAGTAGGTGAAGTCGGTCTGCCACATCTCGTTCGGCCGCGTGGTTTTCGTGTGGAACTGATCGGCAGCCTTGATCACGACATAGGCCGGGCTGGTGATCAGGTCGTGGGCCTTCAACAGGCGGTAAACCGTGGATTCCGACACGAAGTAGCGCTGCCCATCGGTGAAGCGCACGGCCAGTTCCCGGGGGCTCAGCTCAGACTGTTCCAGCGCCAGCTCGATGATCTGGTCGTGGATGCCCGCCGGGATGCGGTTCCACACCCGGCTCGGCGCCGATGGCCGATCTTCCAACGCCTCCGGCCCGCCTTCGAGGTAGCGATCATACCAGCGGTAGAATGTCCGACGAGGGATGCCGAGTTGGTCCAGCGTGCGCTTGGCCGACAGGTGCGACTGCTCGACGGTTCTGATGATCTCGAGCTTCTCGGATGCGGGATATCTCATTCGTCGTTGCCCCCATCCGCGACCATGCTTTTTTTGAGCAGACGGTTTTCCAGTGTCAGATCGGCCACGCATTCCTTCAGGGCCCGGGCTTCGCGGCGCAGGTCCTGGACCTCTCCGGTGGTCGCGGCACGGGCGGTGTCGCCGG
>NZ_QQWV01000109.1:0-1187 GCF_003951715.1 Sphingomonas sp. ABOLH
GTCGGGCTACGCCCTCCCTACGCCGCCAGCAGCGCGAAAACCGCGCCCAGCATCAACCACCCAACATCTCAGCAAGGGGGTCCCTTTTGCGCGCCGATAGGGGGTCCCGATTGAACGCCGATTGACACAACCGCCGCGAGCCGCCAGTGGTGGCCGCCCGCGCTCTCGACGATGCTGGTGGTGCTGGGCACGACGGTGGCCGACAGCGAGATGGGGACCGATATCTGGCCGCTCACCCTGCGCCGGATCGCCATGATGCTGGCGCTCGCGGTGGTCGCGGCTGCGCTGGTCGGGGGGCTCGACCGCTGGCGGGCACGCCGCACAAGGGACGACATGATCGAAGCAACGGGGGCATAGACATGCAATTCAGCGATCTGCTGGTGATCCTGCTGATCACCGCCGGGGCCACGAAGGCCGCCGCCTTCTTCATCGCCCAGGCAGCGAGCCTGTCGCGTCAGGAGAAGCTCACCATCGTCACCCGGGCGCTCGCCATCCAGGCCGGCGTGCTTGGGATCTTCGCATGGCGCGGCGAGAACATCCTCAAGACGTTCCACGTGTCGGTCGCGGCGCTCGAAGTCGCGGGCGGGCTCGTGCTGCTGCTCTTCGCCCTGCAACTCGTGCTGGGCGAGGACCACAGTGCCGACGACACCCCCCCGCTCGGCGTCGGGATGGCGGTCTATCCCCTCGGCATGCCGCTCCTCGCCTCCCCGCAATCGATCGTGGCGGTGACCATCGCCTCGACGGCGCTCCGCGACGCAGGCCAGGGCCCCCTGTGGCTCGCCCTCGCCATCGTGCTCGGCATCAACGCGGCGATCCTCTACGGCCTCGCCTTCTTCGGCGGAAAGAAGAAGCGCGTCGACGGCGGCTTTTCGGTCGCGCCCGTGCTGCTCCGGGTGGTCGGCCTCTTGCTGTGCGCGCTGGCGATCGAAATCATGGCGCTGGGCCTGCGCGGCTACGGCATCCTTCCGCCCATGCCCAAGGCCGAAGCCGTGGGGGCGGCGGCCCGGCACTGACGGCGGCGCCGCCGAGCGCTGCCGCGCGATGATCGCATGTCGATGGAGAAGAAGCCCGCATCGGCAAGGCCGGCGCCATCGCCGCGCAGCTCAGCCGGCTTGATCTCGTGGTGCTCGATGAACTGGGCTATCTGCCGTTCGCCCGATCCGGCGGGCAGCTCTTGTTCCACCTGA
>NZ_QQWV01000011.1:0-103043 GCF_003951715.1 Sphingomonas sp. ABOLH
TTCGGCCGCCTCAAGGACTGGCGCCGCGTCGCAACCCGCTACGACCGCTGCCCGACAGCCTTCTTCTCCGCCATCGTCCTCGCTGCCACCGTCATCTTCTGGCTGTAATCAACGAGTCCTGACCCTACGGTGTCCTATCGTTCTGACCGGCAAGAGCGGCAGCACGGTGGTTTGGCAGCGCCGTCGATGGGACGAACAGGCTTTTCCGTTGCGCTGCTATTGCTCCTGACCAATTGTTCGCCAGCAAATCGCGGCGACCTTTCACCAGTCGCCGGTCCGGGCGTGACGCTGGCATCGACCGAAGGCCTGCCGGACGACACCGCACGCCTGTCCGGCAGCGGGGTTACGGCTGACGTTACCGGGCGCTGGTCGCAGCAGAACGAGACGATCGAGATACGCTATCGGGCAGGAGCGGTGCCGGTTCGTATCGCGATACGGGGCGGAGCGACAGGTATCGCCCGCCCGGCGACCTCCGCGTGGGACCGCACGAAACCCTTTCCCGGCAATGCGATCGGTCGACCGTTGCTGGACGAGGCGCCGCTGACGATCGCGGCCAACGGCGAGGCGCGGGTACAGATCGAGTTCGCGCGGGCGAACGACACGCCCTTGTCGATCGGCGATAGGGTGACGCTGGCGGTGCCGATGCCCGACGGAGCGCGCGCGGTGACGTTTCGTGCAGGCGGGGAATAGGCGACCCGCTACGTCCTACGTCGCGCTGCAAGGTGACGCGAGCGATGGGACGTGACAGGATCGAACCGCACGCTGCCGAAACGGACGAACGACTCGCCCGGCGGCTGGTGAAGGAGAGGATCGATGTCGCGTCTGGTCAGGCAGCTGTCGGCCTATGCCGAATATCATCGCAACGGACATAATGTCGCGACGCACATGGTCGGCATTCCGCTGATCCTGTTCGCCATCGCCGTACTGCTGTCGCGGCCGGCAATCGCGCTGGGCGAGGGGCTGGTGGTCACGCCGATGATGATCGTCGCGGCGGTTGCGGCGGCCGGCTATCTGCGGCTCGACCTGATGTTCGGTGCGGTGCTCGCGGCGTTCCTCGCGCTGATCACGTGGGCGGGGAGCGGGGTGGCCGCCTGGTCGACCGGCGCGTGGCTGGCGGTCGGGCTGGGCAATTTCGTGGTCGGGTGGACGCTGCAGTTCGTCGGCCATTATTTCGAAGGGCGCAAACCGGCATTCGTCGACGACCTGTCGAGCCTGTTCGTCGGGCCGCTGTTCGTGGTGGCCGAGGCGGCGTTTATGCTGGGCCTGCGGCAGCCGGTGCGGCGGGCGATGGAAGGGGCCCTCCGCCCGCATTGACGCGGGCGGGGCGGCCCGTCCGGATCAGTCGAACAGGCTCGACACCGACGATTCGTCGGCGATGCGGCGGATCGCTTCGGCGAGTAGCGGGGCGATGGTCAGGTGGCGGATCTTCTGCCCCTGCGCGATCACGTCGTGGTTGCCGATCGAATCGGTGATGACCAGTTCCTCGAGCGCCGATGCCTCGACCCGGGCGACCGCGCCGCCCGACAGGACGCCGTGGGTGCAATAGGCGACGACGCCGACCGCGCCGGCCTGCTTGAGCGCCGCGGCGGCGTTGCACAGCGTGCCGGCCGAATCGACGATATCGTCGATCAGGACGCAGAAGCGGCCCTCGACATCGCCGATGATGTTCATCACTTCCGATTCGCCGGCGCGCTCGCGGCGCTTGTCGACGATGGCGAGGGGGGCGTTGTGCAGCCGCTTGGCGAGGCTGCGCGCGCGGACCACGCCGCCGACGTCGGGCGACACGACCATCAGGTTATGTTCGCCGAACCGGGTCTTGATATCCTCCGACATCACCGGCGCGGCATAGAGATTGTCGGTCGGGATATCGAAGAAGCCCTGGATCTGCCCGGCGTGGAGATCGACGCACAGCACGCGGTCGGCGCCGGCCTCGGTCACGATGTTCGCGACCAGCTTGGCCGAGATCGGGGTGCGGGGGCCGGGCTTCCGGTCCTGTCGCGCATAGCCGAAATAGGGGATGACGGCGGTGATGCGCCGTGCCGACGCGCGCTTCAGCGCGTCGATCATGATCAGCATCTCCATCAGGTTGTCGTTGACCGGATAGCTGGTCGACTGGACGACGAACACGTCCTCGCCGCGGACATTTTCCAGCACCTCGACGAAGATTTCCTCGTCGGCGAAGCGGCGCACGCTGGCCTTGGTCAGCGGGATTTCCAGATAGTCCGCGATCGCGGTCGACAGGGGAAGGTTGGAATTGCCCGCCAGCAGCTTCATGGGTGCGCCCGTATCCATGATGGAAAGAATGGGAGCGCCATAGAGCGCGCGGACGAATTGTGAAACCCATGTGACGCGAAGGGATGAACGATGGTCGAGGTGACGTTCACGCCGACGGCTGAGGATTATGTCGCGGTCCAGCGGGCGATGTTCGTGCGGTCGCGGCGGTCGCGGCGGTTCCGATGGCAGATGGCGCGGTTGCTGGCGTTCATGATCGTCGCCATGGCTGCGATCCCGTGGCTGGTCGACGGACGCGTGACGAAGGCGGCGCTGCTGTGGATGATGCCGTTCCCCCTGTGGGGCATGGGTGCCATAGGGATCATCATCGGCTGTAACTGGCTGCTGCTGCCACGGCGTGCGCGGCGGCTGTTCGCGCAGCAGAAGACGCTGCACCACGATCATCATGGCATGTTCGATGCGACCGGGGTCCGGCTCACCAGCGTGCGGTGTAACGTCGTGCTGCCATGGCACGAACTGCTCGGCTGGCATGCCGGGCGGAAGGTCGTGCTGCTCTACAACAACGAAATGCTCGCCAATTTCGTCCCGGTTCGTGCCTTCGGCCCCGGGGAGCTGGCGCAGGTCGAGACGCTCCTGACGCAAGCGGGCGTGCCGCGCCGCTGACGCGGTTGCCGCCGCCCCGTGCGCTCCCTAAACGGCGGGCATGACCGTCACCCGTTTCGCCCCCAGCCCGACCGGCTTTCTCCATATCGGCAACCTGCGTACCGCGCTCCACAACTGGATGTTCGCGCAGAAGGCGGGGGGCAGGTTCCTGCTGCGGATCGACGATACCGATGCACAGCGCAGCGAGGAGCGGTTCGTCGCGGCGATCAAGCGCGATCTGGCGTGGCTGGGGCTGATGCCCGATGGCGAGGAGCGGCAATCGGCGCGGTTCGATCGCTATGAGGCGGTGTTCGCCGACATGGTGGCGCGCGGGCGGATCTATCCGGCCTATGAGACGCCCGAGGAACTGGATCTGCGGCGCAAGATTCTGGCCGGGCGGGGGCTGCCGCCGGTTTATGATCGCGCGGCGCTGAAGCTGAGCGACGAGGATCGCGCGCGGCTGGAGGCGGAGGGGCGGCGGCCGCACTGGCGGTTCCGGCTGGAGGCGGAGCCGATCGCATGGGACGACATGGTGCGCGGGCCGCAGCGGTTCGACGGGGTGCTGCTGTCCGATCCGGTGGTGCGGCGCGCCGACGGGTCGTGGCTGTATCTGCTGCCCTCGGTGATCGACGATGCCGATATGGGGGTGACCCATGTCGTGCGCGGCGAGGATCATGTGTCCAACACCGCGACGCAGATGCAGATGTTTGCCGCCATGGGCGCAACGCCGCCGGCGTTCGCGCATGAGGCGCTGCTGGTCGGCAACGAAGGCAAGCTGTCGAAGCGGCTGGGGTCGCTGGGCGTCGAGCATTTCCGGGAGCAAGGGATCGAGCCGGAGGCGGTCGTCGCGCTGCTGGCGCGGCTGGGGACCAGCGATCCGGTCGAGCCGGTGGTCGATCCGGCGCCGTTGATCGCGGCGTTCGATTTCGGCCGCTTCGGGCGCGCGCCGGCGCGGTTCGACGAGGGCGAGCTGGCGCAGGTGAATGCGCGGATCGTGCACCAGCTGCCGTTCGAGCGGGTGCGGCAGGCGCTGCCCGAGTGGATGGACGCGGCGGCATGGGATGCGGTGCGCGGCAATCTGGAGCGGGTCGCGGACGCCGCCGACTGGTGGCGGGTGGTGACCGGGCCGGTCGATGCGCTGCCGGTGGCGGAGGAGGATCGTGCGTTCCTGACCCGCGCGGCGGAGGTTGCCGCCGGGCTGGCATGGGTCGATCCGTGGGCGGAGCTGACCAGTGCGCTGAAGGCCGAGACGGGCCGCAAGGGCAAGGCGCTGTTCCTGCCGCTGCGACGCGCACTGACCGGTATGGACCATGGGCCGGACATGGCCGCGCTGCTGCCGCTGATCGGGCGCGAGCGGGCGGTCGCACGCCTGACGGGCTGACGCGCACGTCAGCTTTACACCGCCCTCGATAGGGTATCTCATCGCATCGGCCGACTGGACGGCAGGAGATACGAATCGAGAAGGAAGGTGGCATGGCATATCAGGGACAACGTGGCCTGAACCCGGTGGGATTGGGCATTGCGATTGCGATCAACGGCGGCCTGCTGGCCGTGGCGATCCTGACGGCGACGACGGTGGTCACGCGGATCGATCCGTGGAAGCCGATCGAAGCGGTCAACGTCCCCATCGAACCGCCGCCCCCGCCCGTCGATATGCCCAAGCCGGTCGAAAAGGCGCTGCCCGATCCCGCGCCGGTCCCGCCGCTCTACGCACCGCCCGCGCCGATCCCGGTGCCGGGCCCGATCATGACCACCACGACCGACATGCCGGTGGCGCCACCGCCCGTCGCCCCGGTGGTGACCGCGCCCGGCGGTACGGGCACCGGCAGCCCGGTGACGGTCGCCAGCCCGCTGCCGGTGCTGGTCAATGCCAGCATCGACCCGCGCTACCGCGCCGATTTCCAGCCCGATTATCCCGCGATCGAACGCAATCTGGCGCGCGACGGCGTGGTGGTCCTGCGCGTGCTGGTCGGTGCCAATGGCCGGGTGAGCGCGGTCGAGCAGGTCAGCGCTACGAGCGATGCGTTCTTCGAAGCGACCAGGCGGCGCGCGCTGTCGAAATGGCGCTTCCGCCCGGCGACCCGCGACGGGGTGGCGGTGGAGAGCTGGCGCGAGATGACGGTGCGCTTCACCATGGAGGATCGCTGATCGGGGTGGCCCGTACCTCGCCGGGGTGCGGGCCTTTAGAAGAGTTGGTTCACGCGAAGGCGCGGAGGCGCGGAGGGGGTGCGTCCGCTGCAACCCGATCCGCGCCAGCAGCCTCGGATCGACCGGGGCAAGCGGCGAAATCGTCTCCCGTTCGCGAGAGACTCGCCTGGAACGCAACCCCTCCGCGCCTCCGCGCCTCCGCGTGAACCATCCTTCTTCTGCACCCGTCCCGAGGGGCTGGCGATCAGACGCCCCCGCGACTATCTTGGCCGGAGTGAAGATTCGCCATCTATTCTCGCCGGTTCATGCCATTCGCGATTTCGTGAACTTCGCCCGCGCGCGCGAAAAGCATGAATGGTGGTTCCTGCTGGCATCGATCTGCGTCGTGCTGGTGATCGGTTGGGCGTTCGTCCACGATTCGCATTTCGAACGCGAGTACAAGCCGAACATCATCTATGTCGAAAGCTGGCCGGCGAACCGCACCGACGAAGAGATCATCGCCCAGCAGCAGATCGACCTGGCCAAGGAACGCGCCGAGGCCGCCGAGTTCGAACGCGAACGTGCCGCGCGGCAGGCGGAATGGAAGAAGATCGACGACAAGCTGAAAAGCTGGGGCATCTGACCCGCTTGGCAACCGCCGGGACGCCCGACGACGCGCGCTGGATGGGCGTCGCGCTGACGCTGGCCGAGCGGACGCGGGGACGGACCGCGCCCAATCCCAATGTCGGGTGCGTGATCGTCCACGACGGTCGGATGGTCGGGCGCGGCTGGACCCAGAGCGGCGGGCGACCCCATGCCGAGGCGGCGGCGCTCGCACAGGCCGGGGAACGGGCGCGCGGCGCGACCGCCTATGTCACGCTGGAGCCGTGCGCGCATGTCTCGACGCGGGGGCCGGCCTGTTCGGACCTGCTGGTGGCCAGCGGGGTAGCAAGGGTCGTCATCGCCCTGACCGATCCCGATCCGCGGACCAACGGACAGGGCATCGCGCGCCTGCGGGCAGCGGGCATCGATGTCGTCTGCGACGTGCGGGCGGACGATGCGGCACGCAGCATGGCCGGGTTCCTGAAGCGGCGGGCGCTCGGGCGGCCGTTCGTCACCCTGAAGCTCGCCCTGTCGCTCGACGGGGCGGTGTCGCGCGCCGACGGGCAAAGCCAGTGGATCACCGGACCCCAGGCGCGCGCGCACGGCCATCTGGAGCGCAGCCGGCATGAGGCGATCCTGGTCGGACGCGGCACGGCGGAGATCGACCGGCCGGCGCTGAACGTCCGCCTGCCCGGCTTGGCCGAACGCAGTCCGCAGCGGGTGGTGCTGTCGGCGGACAGCGCGGCGCTGGACGGGTTCGCGATGCTGTCGTCGATCGATGCGCTGGCCAGCCTCTCCGGCGATCATGTGCTGGTCGAGGGCGGGGCGGCGACGGCGGCGGCGTTCCTGCGCGCGGATGTGGTCGACCGGCTGCTGCTGTACCGGGCGCCGATCCTGATCGGCCATGGCCGGACGCTGCCCGATATCGGATTGCCCGATCTGGCACAGGCGCATGGGCGGTGGCGGCTGTACGACGCCCGGATGCTTGGCAGCGACCGGCTGGAGGTCTACGAGCGCGTCAGGATCGGGCGATAGCACCCGTTCGTCATCTCCGCGCAGGCGGGGATCCGTATACGCCGTCGGTAGCGAACGTGCCGAACCGTCAGCGGCTATGGCTTCCCGCCTTCGCGGGAATGACGAAGGAGCAGTTACCGAGCGATCCGTGAGAAGGAGCGAAGCGTGTTCACCGGGATAGTCAGCGACGTAGGGCGCATCGAATCGATCGACGGGCCGGGCGACCTGCGCGTGAAGATCGCATGCGCCTATGACACCACGACCATCGACATGGGCGCGTCGATCGCCTGTTCGGGCGTGTGCCTGACCGTGGTCGAGAAGGGCCCGAACTGGTTCGCGGTCGATGTGTCGGGCGAAACCGTGTCGCGCACCGCCGACCAATGGGTCGCGGGCCGTCCGCTGAACCTCGAACGCGCACTGAAGCTGGGCGACGAGCTGGGCGGGCATATCGTTACCGGCCATGTCGATGGCGTCGGCACGGTCGTGGACGTCGAGGCCGACCAGGATTCGACCCGCGTGACCTTTGCGATTCCCCGCGCGCTCAGCCCGTTCGTCGCGACCAAGGGGTCGGTGACGATCGACGGCGTGTCGCTGACCGTCAACGACGTCGCCGACGATGCGGCGGGCACGCGCTTTACCGTCAACCTGATCCCCCATACCCAGGCGGTCACCACGCTTGGGACCCTTGCCATCGGGCAGTCGGTCAATATCGAGATCGACGTGCTCGCCCGTTATCTGATGCGAATGGAACAAGTCCGTGGCCAACGCTGAACTGGCGGGTCTCCGCCACGCCTTCCTGTCGTCCCCCGAAGAGATCATCGACGAGGCCCGCAACGGGCGGATGTTCATCCTGGTCGATGACGAGGACCGGGAGAATGAGGGCGATCTGGTCATCCCGGCGCAGATGGCGACGCCCGATGCGGTCAATTTCATGGCGCGCCACGGGCGCGGGCTGATCTGCCTCGCGATGACCAGGGGGCGGGTCGAGCAACTGGGTCTCGACCTGATGGCGCGCAACAACGGCACGCGGCACGAAACCGCCTTCACCGTCTCGATCGAGGCGCGCGAGGGGGTGACGACCGGTATCTCGGCAGCCGATCGCGCGCGGACCATCGCGGTGGCGATCGATGCGAGCAAGGAAGCGTCGGAGATCGTGACGCCCGGCCATGTCTTCCCGCTGGTCGCGCGCGAAGGCGGGGTGCTGGTGCGCGCCGGCCATACCGAGGCGGCGGTCGACGTATCGCGCCTTGCCGGGCTCAACCCCTCGGGCGTGATCTGCGAGATCATGAACGAGGACGGCACCATGGCGCGGATGGACGACCTGGTCGGCTTTTCGCAGCTGCATGGCCTGAAGATCGGGACGATCCGCGACCTGATCGCCTATCGCCGGCGCCACGACCATCTGGTCGAAAAGCGCGCGGAGACGGTGTTCGAGAGCGAGTGGGGCGGCGAATGGCGCGCCATGACCTTCTGGAACAAGGCGACGGGCAGCGAGCAGGTCGCGCTGGTCAAGGGGCTGATCGATCCGGGCAAGCCGACGTTGGTCAGGATGCACGCGCTGTCGCCCTTTGCCGACCTGTTCGGCGAGGGGGGCGAGCGCGGCGGGCTGCTCAGCAAATCGATGCGGATCATCGGCGAGGAAGGGGCGGGTGTGGTCGTCGTCATCAACCGCCCGCGTCCCGACGGGCTGACCCTCGCCATCCACGCCCGCAGCGGGGCGCCGGTGCCCGACATGGAGGAACTGCGCGACTATGGCGTCGGGGCGATGATCCTGAACGAACTGGGCGTCGAGGACATGGTGCTGCTGACCAACACCCATCACACGCTGGTCGGGCTCGACGGCTATGGGCTGAAAATCGTCGGCGAACGGCCGATCACGGAGGATTGAACATGGCGAAGGTGCTGATCGTCGAGGCGCGGTTTTACGACCATCTGAACGACCTGCTCTTGGAAGGCGCGCGTGCGGCGATCGAGGCGGCGGGGCATGAACATGAGACGGTCACCGTCCCGGGCGCGCTGGAAGTGCCGGGAGCGATCGCGATCGCCGACGCCGCCGAGACCTATGACGCGTTCGTCGCGCTGGGCGTCATCATCCGCGGCGAGACCTATCATTTCGAGGTCGTGTCGAACGAGAGCGCGCGCGGGATCATGAACCTGAGCCTCGAAGGCGTGCCGGTCGGCAACGGCATCCTGACCGTCGAGAACGAGGCGCAGGCGCTGACCCGGGCGAAGAAGGACGAGAAGGACAAGGGCGGCGAGGCGGCCAAGGCGGCGCTGGCGATGCTGGCGCTGCGCGAGCGGTTTTCGGTGTGACCTAGCTCCTCCCCGCCCGCGGGGAGGAGTTTTCAAGCCGGCGCTACCTCTCCGACCGGCCCCACCTCCGCCGGT
The DNA here is from genome assembly GCF_003951715.1 of Sphingomonas sp. ABOLH. NCBI lineage: Bacteria > Pseudomonadati > Pseudomonadota > Alphaproteobacteria > Sphingomonadales > Sphingomonadaceae > Sphingomonas > Sphingomonas sp. ABOLH. Next base: position 9,007 of record NZ_QQWV01000011.1, read on the forward strand.
TCCCCGCGCGAATAGACACCGGTGAGCAGCCCGGCGGCCAGCACGCGGCCGGCCATCGCCTCCACCACCGCGCTGCGGCCCGGATTGGGATCGAGGTGCGGGGCGTCCTTCAGCGCGAACAGCTGGAAGGCGTAGCGATGCTCGCCATGGCCGGTCGGCGGGTCGGGCGGCAGCCACCCTTCGCGCAGATAGCTGTTGCGGCCGACATCGCCGTGTACCGCGTCGCCGTCGCCATCGGGCTGGATCGCGTCTTCGGCCAGCTGTCCATCGGCCGGGGCGATGTCCCACAGGATCGCATGGACCAGCGGCTGGGGCGAGGGGGCGTCGGCATCCTCGACGATCAGCGCCAGCGACGTGGCAGCCGCCGGCACGCCGCGCCAGTGGAGCGGCGGCGACACCCCCTCACCATCGGCGGTGAAGCGGTCGGGCAGCCGCTGGCCATCGGCAAAGGCGAGGCTGGCGAGGTCGAGGCTGTCGAAGCTGCCCAGCGCCGGATCGACGATCGTCAGCTTGGAGGCGCCCGCACGGACGTTGCGCAACAACGCGCCCAGCCATCCCGGAACATGTTCGAGCATGTCGGTCCTTTCGATAATGGTCGGAACCAGAACCGGCGAAGGGCGCGGCGGGGTCCGTGGTGCGGAAATTTTGGACGGGGCACGATCGGATACCCGGCGGGGTTGCTGCGTTGCAGCAAGGGAACTTGCCGCAAGGAGCCGTCCATGTCCGCATCCACCGAAACACCGCGCCTCGCGCTCGCGTTGCAGGGCGGCGGCGCGCATGGCGCCTATGGCTGGGGCGTCATCGACCGGCTGCTGGAAGAGGATCTGCCTATCGTCGCGGTCAGCGGCGCGTCGGCGGGGGCGCTGAACGGTGCGGCGCTGGTCACCGGGCTGGCGGCGGGCGGACGGCAGGGGGCGAAGGACGCGCTCGAACGGCTATGGGACACGGTGTCGCGCAATTCGCCGCTGCAGGTGTTCGACTTCGGGATGTGGGCACCGCCCTTGTTCGAACCGGCGCTGCGCCGCTCGCTGGAGGTCGGCAAGCTGCTCGGCCGTTATGTCGCGCCGCTGTCGCCGACCCTGCGCGACATGCGGTCGCTCCGGCGGGTGGTGGAGGCGAGCCTCGACCTGTCGCTGCTGACCGATCCCCGTGCCATTCCGCTGTCGATCGCGGCGACGCGGGTGTCGACGGGTGCGGCGCGGCTGTTCGGCAATGCGGAGATCACGCTCGACGCGCTGATGGCCTCGGCCTGCCTGCCCGACCTGTTCGGCCCGGTGACGATCGACGACGAACCCTATTGGGACGGCGGCTTTTCGGCGAACCCTGCGCTCGAGCCGCTGATCTTCGACGGGCACGGACAGAGCGACCTGCTGATCGTGCAGATCACGCCGTTCGTGACGCAGGACACGCCCGAGTCGCTGGTCGAGGTGATGGGGCGGATGAGCGATATCGGCTTCAACGCTTGCCTGCTGCGCGACCTGAAGGCGTTGACACAGGTGCAGGAGATCGCCCGGCGCGCGCCGCCGATCGACGATAACTTCACCGCGCTGGCGAACACCAACCTGCATCTGATGGAGGCACCGCACGCGCTGGCGGCGCGGGGGCCGACCGGCAAGATCGACACGCGCCGCTCGCAGCTCGATGGCCTGCGCGAACTGGGCCGCGAAACGGCGGATGCGTGGTTGCGGGACCATGGCGCAAAGCTCGGCCGCAAGTCGACGCTGACCGCCCTGCCCGAGGCGGTGACGGCTTAGGCCGTCACGATCGCCCCGCCGACGACGGTGACCGGCCAGGGGGTGAGCGACCGGCCGGGGCAGGGGCCGCCGAGGCAGCGGCCGTCTCGAATCGCGAACAGCGCGGCATGCCAGCTGCACGTGATCGCGCTGCGGTCCGGGGTCAGATAGGCGTCGAGCGTTTGCGCCAGCGGCAGACCCATATGCGGGCAGCGGTCGACATAGCCGAATACTGCCTGCCCTTGCCGGACGACGAAGCCGTGGAAGCGTCCGGCGCGCAGTTGCAGGACGTAATTGCGCGCGGTGCCGTCGGGGATGTCGCTCAATGGCCCGATCGTCACCCCGGCCGGGGTCGCGAAGACGCGTTCGTCGGTCATCCGGGCAGCTGCGCCTTGGCGAAACCGGTCCACACATCGTCATAGTCGAGCTGCATCGTCGGCGTGGCCATCGCCCACGCGGTCGGGCGGACGACGTGGCGGGTCTCGAACATGAACGCCATGGTGTCGGCGATGCGGTGCGGCTTCAGATCGGCGGCGACGGCCTTCTCATAGCTCGCCTGGTCGGGGCCATGGCCGTTCATCTGGTTGTGGAGCGATGCACCGCCGGGCGCAAAGCCGCCTTCCTTCGCATCATAGGCGCCGGTCACCAGCCCCATGAACTCGCTCATGACGTTGCGGTGGAACCAGGGTGGGCGGAACGTGTCCTCCGCCACCATCCAGCGCGGCGGGAAGATCACGAAGTCGCAATTGGCGGTGCCGGGCGTCTCGCTGGGCGATGTCAGCACGGTGAAGATCGACGGATCGGGATGGTCGAAGCTGACCGTGTTGATCGTGTTGAAGCGGGTCAGGTCGTAGCGGCAGGGGGCGAGGTTGCCGTGCCATGCGACGACGTCGAACGGGCTATGGTCGAGGGTAGTTATCCACAGCCCGCCCTGAAATTTCTGGATGACGTCGCAGGGGGCGTCGCTGTCCTCGAACCAGGCGGAGGGCGTTTCGAAGTCGCGCGGATTGGCGAGGCCGTTGGCGCCGATCGGCCCCAGGTCGGGCAGGCGGAACAGGCTGCCGTAATTCTCGCAGACATAGCCGCGCGCCTGTCCGTCCGGCAGCTTCACCCGGAAGCGGACGCCGCGCGGGATCAGCGCGATCTGCAACGGCGCGACGTCGATCCGGCCCAGTTCGGTGTCGATCGCCAGCGCGCCCTGTTGCGGCACGATCAGCAATTCACCATCGGACGAGAAGAAGGCGCGGTCCATGTCCTTCGTCGCGGCATAGAGGTGGACGCCGACGCCGCTCTGCGCGGCGACATCGCCGGTTGCGCCATAGGTGACTAGGCCGTCGACCCAGTCGGTCGGATCGCTCGGGAGCTGTAGCGGGTCCCAGCGCATCCGGTTGGGGCTGGGCGGGGTGTCTATGGGGGCGGACTGGAGGTGGCTGGCGCCCACATAGGGCACGAACGCACCGTGATTGGCGGTCGGGCGCAGGCGGTAGAGCCATGACCGGCGGTTCTCGGCACGCGGCGCGGTGAAGGCGGTGCCGGACAGTTGCTCGGCATACAGGCCGAAGGGGACGCGTTGCGGGCTGTTGCGGCCGATGGGGAGCGCGCCGGTGACGGCTTCGGTGGCGATGTGGTTGGCGAAACCGGGGTGGTAGGTCATGGTCACCTCATCTTTCGTCCGGCGTTCTGTCGTCACCCCGGACTTGATCCGGGGTCCCGCTTCTTCGCTACTGTCGGAGAGGAAGCGGGACCCCGGGTCAAGCCCGGGGTGACGTCGTGGTTGGGTCGACCCGGTCGTTGCCCGCCGGGCCGTCAGTCGCAGCGAAGCCGCGCCCTGTGGCCCGGCTCCGTCGCGCTGGCCGGGCGCGGGGCCGGGGCCTTCGCCCCGGCATTCGCTCGACGCTTAGGCGTCGACCGTAATCACCCCGCGCCGAATCTGATCCAGCTCGATGCTCTCGTACAACGCCTGGAAATTACCGTTGCCGAAGCCCTCATTCCCCTTGCGCTGGATGATCTCGAAGAAGATCGGCCCGAACATCGGCTCGGTGAAGATTTGCAACAACAGCCCTTCGTCGCCGACATTGCCGTCGATCAGGATGCGGTTGCGCTTCAGGCGTTCGAGGTCCTCGCCATGGCCCGGCACGCGCTTGTCGACCAGTTCGTAATAGGTCTCGATCGTATCCTGCAGCTTCACGCCGCGCGCGCGCAGTTTTTCGACGGTTTCGAAGATATCCTCGGTAGTGAAGGCGAGGTGCTGGATGCCTTCGCCATTATAGTCGCGGATGAATTCCTCGATCTGGCTCTTGTCGTCCTGGCTTTCGTTCAGCGGGATGCGGATCGCCTTGTCCGGGGCGATCATCGCCTGGCTGAACAGGCCGGTCGCCTTGCCCTTGATGTCAAAATATTTCTGCTCTTCGAACCCGAAAATCTGGTTGTAGAAGGTCGACCAGGTCCGCATCTGCCCGCGCTTCACATTGTGGGTCAGATGGTCGAGCAGGTCGAGGCCGACATTGTTCTCGGCCTCCGCTTCCGCCGCGCCCGGCACCGCTTCCCAATCGTCGTACAGCGAACCCGCATCGCCATGCTGGTCGACCAGATATAGCATCGACCCGCCGATCCCCTCCAGCGCATAGCCTTCGCCCAGTACGCCGCGCGACGCGTCGGCCGGTTTGGCACCGCGCGCGACCGCTGCGTCGAACGCCGCCTTCGCATCCGCCACCCGGAACGCCATCCCCGACGCCGATGGGCCGTGCTGCGCAGCAAATTCCGCAGCATGGCCGTCCGGAATGCGGTTCAGCAGCAGGTTGATGCGGCCCTGCTTGTAGCGGACCACGTCGCGCGTGCGGTGCTTCGAGGCGGCGACGAAGCCGAACTGTTCCAGCTGCCCAGCCATGCGGTCGAGATCGGGGGCGGTGAATTCGCAGAATTCGAACCCGTCGAGGCCCATCGGGTTGACGTCCATGTGGTCCACGGCTGCATCCTCTCCAATTCGTATCAATTGATACCAATCTGTTCCTATGGATCAGTCGAGTCAAGCGTCTCCCATGGCGGCGGCGACCAGCGTGCGGCGAGGTGGTCGATGAAGGCGGTCACCGCCGGGCGTGGGTCTTCGCCATGAACGGCGTGGATGGCGAGGTCGCGGGGCCCCTCCCATGCCGGCAGCACGCGCACCAGCCGCCCCTCGGCCAGCGCCGGCCCGACATCCCATAGCGAACGCAGCGCGATGCCGACCCCGGCCAGCGCCAGTTCGCGAACGATCTCGCTGGAATTGGTGCGGACATGGCTGCGGCCGGTCACCTGCGCCCGACCGCCGGGGCGCAGCAGCGCCCACGGCAACTGGCCCTCGGCGGCGAGCAGCCGGTGGCCGGCCAGTTCCCGGGGGTGGGTGGGTACGCCATGCTCGGTCAGATAGGCCGGGCTGGCGCAGACGATGCGGCGATTATCGGCCAGCCGCCGCGCGACATGGCCGGCGGGCGGATCGGCCGTGATGCGGATCGCGCAATCGATCCGCTCGGCCGCCAGATCGACATAACTGTCGGACAGCGACAGTTCGAGCTGCACCGCCGGATGATCGCGCAGGAAGTCGCCCAGATGCGGCGCGACATGCAGCCGCGCGAACGAGGTCGGCGCGGCAATGCGCAAGGGGCCGGCGGGGGCGGCGGCGGCCCCGGTCACCCGCGCTTCGGCTGCCGCCAGTGCCGACAGGATCGGCGCCAGGTCGGCATGCAGTTGCGCCCCGACCGGGGTCGGGTGCAGCCGCCGCGTGGTCCGTTCGATCAGCCGGGCGCCGAGCCGTGCCTCGAACCGGGCCAGCCGCTTCGACACCATCGCGGGCGAGATGTTCAGCACCCGCGCGGCGGCAGCGATGCTGCCGGTGTCGAGGATCGCGGCGAACAGTTCGTGGTCGGGATCGAGCGGCATTCGTTCCTCGGCGGAATGGCTGTGCTGCGATTATGGGTGGTTCCGGCGGGAAAGACGAGGGCGTATGGTTCCTGCCATATCGTCATTCCGGCGAAGGCCGGAATCCATGGATTCGGGACGTGGCGGCCCCTTCGCGGCGCTTCGTGACCATGGATCCCGGCCTGCGCCGGGATGACGAATAGGAGACAATGCTATGCCGGAAACCTTCGTCGAACGCGCAGGATTGTGGGTCGCGGTCGAACTGGCCGCCTTCCTCGAACGCGATGCGCTGCCCGGCACCGGCATTCCGGCGGACTCCTTCTGGGAAGGGACCGCCGCGATCTTCGCCCGGTTCGCACCGGAGAATCGCGAGCTGCTGGCCCAGCGCGACCGGTTGCAGGCGCAGCTGGATGCCTGGTTCGTCGAACGGCAGGGGCAGGCGATCGATCCGGCCGAGCAGTCGGCGTTCCTGCGCGATATCGGCTATCTGGTCGAGCAGCCGGCGCCGTTCACGGTGCATCCCGACAATGTCGACCCGGAGATCGCGACTTTGGCCGGGCCGCAGCTGGTCGTGCCGATCCTGAATGCGCGCTTCCTGCTGAACGCGGCCAATGCGCGTTGGAGCAGCCTGTACGACGCGCTGTACGGCACCGATGCGCTTCCCGGCGCGCCGGCGGCGGGCGGCTATGACGCGGCGCGCGGGGCGGCGGTGATCGAGCGGGCCAGGGCGTTTCTCGACGAGGCAGTTCCGTTGGCGAACGGCAGCTGGCGCCACTGGGACGGTGGTACGCCCGAGCTTGCCGACGCTTCGCAGCTGGTCGGGCGGGCGGGCGACAATTGGCTGCTGCGTCACCATGGGCTGCACATCGAACTGGTGATCGACCGCGCCCACCCGATCGGCGCCGGCGATCCCGCCGGGCTGGCCGACATCCTGCTCGAATCCGCGCTGACCACCATCTGCGATCTGGAGGATTCGGTCGCGGCGGTCGATGCCGAGGACAAGGTCGCGGCGTACGCCAACTGGCTGGGGCTGATGCAGGGGACGCTGACCGCGCGCTTCGCCAAGGGCGGGCGCGAGGTGACGCGGGCGCTGGCGGAGGATCGCCGCTATGTCACGCCCGAGGATGGCGAACTGGTGCTGCCGGGGCGCTCGCTGCTGTTCGTGCGCAATGTCGGGCATCTGATGACGACGCCCGCCGTCCGCCTGCCGGACGGCAGCGATGCGCCCGAAGGCATGCTCGACGCGATCGTCACCAGCCTGATCGCGTTGCACGACCTGAACGGCCCGCGCGCCAACAGCCGCGCCGGATCGATCTATATCGTCAAGCCCAAGCAGCATGGCCCGGAGGAGGTCGCCTTTACCGACCGGCTGTTCGATGCGGTCGAGGACCTGCTGATCCTGCCGCGGTACACGATCAAGGTCGGGGTGATGGACGAGGAGCGGCGGACCTCCGCCAATCTGGCCGCCTGCATCCATGCGGTGCGGCACCGGATCGTGTTCATCAACACCGGCTTCCTCGACCGCACCGGCGACGAACTGCACAGCGCGATGCATGCCGGGGCGATGATTCCCAAGGGCGAGATGAAGGGCGCGGACTGGATCGTGGCGTACGAGGATCGCAACGTCCAGATCGGCCTTGCCTGTGGTCTCGGCGGGCGGGCGCAGATCGGCAAGGGCATGTGGGCCGCGCCCGACCGGATGGGTGACATGCTTAGCCAGAAGATCGCGCATCCGATGAGCGGGGCAAGCACCGCCTGGGTCCCGTCGCCGACCGCGGCGACGCTGCATGCGCTGCATTATCACGCCATCGACGTCGCGGCGCGGCAGGCGGCAAGGGCCGGCGAGCCGGTGGCGTCGCTCGACCGGCTGCTGACGCTGCCGTTGGCCGGGCGGCGCAACTGGGACGCGGCGGAGGTGGCGCGGGAGTTGGACAACAACGTCCAGGGCATTCTCGGCTATGTCGTGCGCTGGATCGATCAGGGGATCGGCTGTTCGAAGGTGCCCGACATCCATGACGTCGGCCTGATGGAGGACCGCGCGACGCTGCGCATTTCGTCGCAGCATGTCGCCAACTGGCTGCTGCACGGGGTCTGCACGACCGCCGACGTCGATGCCGCGTTCGAACGGATGGCGGTCAAGGTCGATTCGCAGAATGCCGACGACCCGGCGTATCGGCCGCTGGCGAGCGGCATCGCGCTACAGGCGGCGCGGGCGCTGGTGTTCGAGGGGCTGGAGCAGCCCAATGGCTATACCGAGCCGTTGTTGCACGCGTATCGGGCGGTCAGGAAGGCAGCGGGGTGAGCGGGCGGTATGGATCATCGCTGCATGGCTCTCCCCGCTAGTGCGTCTGCTGACGCCTGGTTGCGGACGCACCGGCATCCACTAGACTAGCCGCCATGAAGATGATGCCCGCACTTTGCATTGCGATGGCGACGATGGCCGGGTGTGTCGCGAATTTCGCGTCCGCTCAAGCCGGCGCTCCCCCGCCTTACGATCACTGCTTCGCGGGTCCCTTCGTGCTCACTTTCGAGCGCGGCTCGGCACAGCTTACGGAATGGCATAGAGAGGTGCTTGCCACGGTTCGATCGGAAGCAAAGCACTGCGGTGGTGTAATGATGATCGAAAGCTATCCTTCCGATGACGGGCCGCCTGATTTGCAAAGGCGGCGGGCATCTGTAGTGTTTGACCACTTGAAGAATAGAGGCGTCCTTCCGGACAGGGTTGCGATTGGGCTGCCGGCGCGGCCATGGCCGACACCCACCGAGGACGGACGCCAACGGCACATTCAAGTCTTTCTCGCGATCTGGCGCTGAACAGGCGAACGTCCGCTTCCCACCGGAAACTTGTCACCCCGCCGCGACACCGCCCGCCGCCGGCTCCAGCGCATTGATCGCGGCATGGACCCGCGCCTCGATCTCCTCGCGCGGCAGACCGGCCGGGATGGGATCGAGGAAGCTGATGGTAATCACCCCCGGCCGGCTCGGCCCCTTGCGCGGCATGCAATGCCCGCTGTCGAGCGCGACCGGGACCACGGGCATATTCAGCGCCTTGTACAGCCCGGCGAAGCCCGATCGCAGCGGCGGGGCTTCGCCGACCGCCACCCGCGTGCCTTCGGGAAAGATCAGCACCGAGCGGTTCTCCGCCCGCGCCACGGCGGCTTCCTTCAGCATCTGGCGCAGCGCCTTGGACGATGCGTCCCGGTCGACACCGATCGCGCCATAGGCCTTGGCCGTCTTGCCCCAGAAGGGCATGTCGATCAGCTCACGCTTCATCACGATCAGCGGACCATCGATCAATTCGGCCATCTCCAGCGTCTCGAACATCGCCTGGTGTTTGACCGCGAACAGATAGGTGCCGCGCGGGCGCTCCCCCTCCACCCGCACCCGAACGCCCAATATCCAGCGGGCGAGGAAGCGGTGGACGCGGATCCAGACATGGGCGTGGCCGTGCATCGCGTCGCGGCCGATCGCGGCGGAGATCGGCGCGGTCAGTACGATCGGCACCGACGCGCCATAGAACAGGATGCGGAACAGCCAGGTGCGGACCCACGCGATCACAAATCGATCCCCAGCCGCATCACCAATCCCCGCACCAGATATTTGTTGTACTCGCCGAACAGCAGCGCGAAGCCGGGATTGGCGGTGACCGGATCGCGCACGATCTCGACCGAGTTGCCGAGCGCATGGCGCAGCTCCATGGCTGCCCGGGCCATATGCCAGTTGGAGGTGACGAGGCGGATCGAGCGATAGCGGTTGCGCCGGACCCAGTCGGCGGTCTCGTCGGCGTTCGACCGGGTGTCGACCGCCTCATGGCCCAGATCGACGCAGCAGCGGAACAGCCGGCGCGGCGCACCGTTCGCGGCGGCAAGTTCGTCGGGGCGCACATCGGGATCGACGCCGGTGACTAGCATCCGCCTCGCCTCGCCCCGCTCGATCACGGCAAGGCCGCGCTCGATGCGACCGGGGCCGCCGGTCGGCACCACCACGCCATCGGTGCGGCGCGCATCGGTGAGCGGCGTCGGCAGCGTGACCGAGAACAGAGCAAAGCCCAGCGCATAGAGCAGCAGGACGACCGCGAAGATGCGCCCCATCACAGCACCCGCGCCAGTCGCCGCAGCACCGCGATCCGCGCCGCCAGCATCGCAAGGCCGGTAAAGGCGAAGGGCAGGGCGGCGATCAGCGCCCAGTCGGCACCCGCCAGCGTCACGCCGTCGGCCAGCTGCGATTCGAGCGTCGCCATGCGTTCGCCGAGCGCCACGATCACCAGCGCGCCCGCCAGCGCGCCGATCAGCCCACCGGTCAGCGTATCCTGCCCGATGCGGCGCTGGAACAGGCGTGCGATCTGAAGGTCGGTCGAACCCAGCATATGCAGGATGTCGATCGTTCCGCGATGCGTATCAAGCCCTGCGCGTGCCACGAGCAGCACGACGGCGGCGGTTGCGCTGGCCATCACCAGCACCAGTCCGAACGCGGTTAGCCCGATCGCGCCGACGAAGCTGCGCACCGGGGCGAGCCACGTCGCATGGCGGTCCACCCGGATGCCTGCGCCGACGCCCTTGGCCAGCGCCTCGACCCGCGCGACCGCCGCGTCGTCGCCGCTGCGCAGGTCGACGTCGATCATCGCCGGCATCGGCAGGTCGGCGTCCAGCCCCGCCTCGCCCAGCCAGGGTCGCAGCAATTCGGCGAGGCGGGCACGGTCGACCTCCGCCGCGCGGGCGACGTCGGCCGAGGCCTTGAGCCGCGCCAGCAGCCGGACGACCTCGGCATCGCGCCGGGCGGCGTCGCCTTCGATCACCTGCACCGTCAGTCGCGCGGCCAGCTGGCGGTCGAGCGCCCCCCCGGCATTGCGCGTCGATAGGCCGAGCGCGGCGCTCAGCGTCGTCAGGAAGATCATGATCGCCATGATCCACACCATCGCGCGGCGCCCCTGCCGGTCGTCGAGCAGCGGCTGTGCGGCCGAGCGTGCGGTCATGCCGCGCCTGCGACAAAGGGATCGACCAGCCGCCCGCGATCGAGCTGCATCAGCCGGGCATCCGGTACGCGGTCGAGCAAATGGTGGTCGTGCGTCGCCATGACAACCGTTGTGCCCAGCCGGTTAAGCGAGGCGAACAGCTTCAGCAACCGTTCGGCCATGTCGGGATCGACATTGCCGGTCGGTTCGTCGGCGACGAGGATTTCGGGCCGGTTGATGACCGCGCGGGCGATGGCGACGCGCTGCTGCTCCCCGCCCGACAGCGTCGGCGGACGCGCATCGGCGCGATCGCTTAAGCCCACCCAGGCCAGCATCTCCCCCACCGGCTCGGCAATGTCCTCCTCCGGCATACCCGCAACCCGCAGCGGCAGCGCGATATTGTCGCGTGCCGAGAGGTGCGGCACCAGCCGGAAATCCTGGAACACCACGCCGATGCGGCGGCGAAACCCTGGCAGGCGACCGCGCGGCGAGGTCACCATATCCTCGCCGAACAGGCGGATGACGCCCCGACTGGGCCGCTGCGACAGATAGAGCAGGCGCAGCAGCGACGTCTTGCCCGCGCCCGATGCGCCGACCAGGAAATGGAACGTCCCGGCACTGAGCGTGAAGCTGACATCGCTCAGCGTTTCCGGCCCCTGACCATAGCGAAGGCCGACATTTTCGAACTGAACGATGCTGGCCACGGGCGCCCTTGCTTCCACCGGTCTTCCGCCCATCGCACAAGGTCGCGATTGTCTCAAGCATCACGCAATCGCGCCTTGCCATGGACCGCCAACCCGCCGTAGATTCGGCGCTCGGATTATAGTCGCGCCCAGTTGGCTCCGCAGGTTGGCGGCCCGGCGCGGCCCATGCAGGGGGCAGGGGACGATGATCCTCGAATGTACGCAATGCCATATGCGCTATCTGGTCGCCGATTCCGCGATCGGACCGGCCGGGCGCACCGTGCGTTGCGCCGGTTGCCGGCATAGCTGGTTCCAGCCGCCCGCGATGCTTGACCTCGGCACCACCGCCGCGGTCACCCCGCCTAGCGAGCCGGCGCGCGTGGCCCAGCCGGCGATGGCCGATGCGGCTGCCGACGCCCCCCGTCCGCGCAGCGCGCCGCCGGTGGCGCCGGCGGCGACGCCCGACGCGCCCTATGCCGAAGCGCCGCGTCCCGCGCCGCTGCGCGCGCGCAGCACCGAACCGCGCTGCTATGTCGATCCGGAGGCCGAACGCGCCGAGCGGGGCGAACCGATCAACGCCTTCGCCCATCAGGCCCCGTTCGTGCCGCGCCGCAACCCGGCGCGCCGCCGCACCGCCATCGCGGTCGCCGCCGGCGTCGCGATGCTCGCGGCCTGTGGCGGCATCCTCTACACCGGAACGCCCGGCATCGCCGAACAGCTCGGCCTGCCGATCGCGTCGAGCGCCAGCGACGCGCTGAAATTCGCGATCAACACGCCCGAACGCCGCCTGCTGTCGAGCGGCAACGAACTGTTCGCGGTGTCGGGGCGGATCATCAACGAAACCGGCAGCCGCCAGCGCATTCCCGACATTCGCGCAGTGTTGAAGGACAGCCAGAACCGCGACGTCTATAGCTGGACGATCAAGCCGCAGACGCGGGTCATCGGGCCGAGCGGGAGCCTGAGCTTCAACAGCGCCGCGCTGGACGTGCCGGCGAACGCCAAGGAACTCGAACTGAGTTTCGCTTCGGGGCTGTAAGACGGTCGGGCACAGCGCGCTACCTCCCCCCATCGTCACCCCGGACTTGATCGGGGGTCCCGCTTCTTATTTTTCGCGCGGCAGATAAAAAGCGGGACCCCGCGTCAAGCCCGGGGTGACGTGAAAAGCAGGATTCACGCCGCGATCGGAAAGCGCAGCAGCCGGTCCTCCAGCGCGATCAGCGCCTCTGCGCCGGTCCCGACCGCGCGCACGATCTCCGGATGATGCGCGTCCAGCCCGCCGGTCAACGATCCGAACGCCGGCAGGATCAGCTTGCTGGCGGTCGCGACGAAACAGCGCCGCGATACGCCGCGCCCGCGCAGCTTCACCCGCAGCTTGGGATGGAAATGGCCGGACAATTCGGGACGTGGCTCGGCCGGATCGGCTTCGTGGCGTAGCACCACGCCGTCGACCACTGCCTCGTCGACCAACCGCCCGCCGCAATGGTCGGCGACGATCCGGTCATGGTTGCCGGTGATCCACGTCCAGTCGACCCCGCCGGTCAGCGCACGCAACCGGGCCTGCGCCTCTTCCGACAGCCGGTCGCACCCGCCGATATCGTGGAAACTGTCGCCCAGGCACCAGATTTCCGCCGGCTGCGTCCGGGAGACCACCGCCTCGATCCCGGCCAGCGTTTCAAGGGTGTCATAGGGCGGCAGCATCTGCCCGAACTGCGCGAACCAGCTGGCCTTTTCGAAATGCAGGTCGGCCAGCAGCAACGCGCGCCGCGCCGGCCAGTACAGGGCACCGGCCGGGAGGGCGGCAAAGGCGTGGCCGGCGAACGAAAGGCGAACCATGGCATGCCTATAGCGCAGCGCGTGTGGCGCTCAAGCCGCGGGGGCGTAACGATCGTGTTTGCGGCACTGCCCCAACCCAATCGTCACCCCGGACTTGATCCGGGGTCCCGCTTCTTCTTCTAGCCGCGGGAAGAAGCGGGACCCCGGGTCAAGCCCGGGGTGACGGTATGTGTAAGCACCCCCGCTCTTACAACCAAACATCAACCACATGGATCGCCAGCCCGACCATGCCGCCGACCAGCGTGCCGTTGATGCGGATATATTGCAGGTCGCGACCGACCGCGTTTTCCAGCCGGCCGGTGATCGTCTGCGCATCCCAGCCGCGTACCGTGTCCGACACCAGCCGGACGATGCCGTCGCCATAATCGGCGACCGCGCCGACCACCGCACGGCGGGCGAAGCGGTTGACCTTGGCTTTCAGCACCGGATCGGACTGGAGCGTCCGGCCGAGCTGGCGCATCGCCTCACCGATCGGCCCGGCGAGCGCGCGGTCGGGATCGCGCGCGGCGCGCAGCATGCCGCCGCGAATCTTTTCCCACACCCCCATCCACCATCCGGCGAGCGCGGGATTGTCGATCAGGTCGTTCTTCAACCGCTCGACCTTCGCCTGCATCTCCGGCGAATGTTGCAGGTCGTGCGCCAGCAGCGCGAGGCCCTCATTCGCCTTCGCGCGCAGTGGGTGAGCCGGGTCCTCGGCGACTTCAGCCAGCATCTTGTGCAGGCCGCGCACCACCGACGTCGCCAGCGTCTCGTCGAGGCCGGTCCAGCGCAGCACCGCCCCGGCGCGCTTCTGGATCATCGCGCGGACCAGTTCCTCGTTCGCGTCCAACGTCTTGGACGTCCAGCGGATGATCGCATCGACCAGCGGCAGGTGCCGGTCGTCGGCGATCGCCGCCTCCAGCGTGCGGCCGAGTGCGGGCGACACCTGCATCGCGCGCAGCCGGTTGGCCAGCGCACCGCGCACCATCGTCCCGAACTGGTCGGGGTCGAGCCCTTCGAGGACATTGACCGCCAGCCGCGACGCGCCATGGCGCAGCCGCCCGCTGCGCGCTGCCGGATCGGCCAGCCACTTGCCCGCCGCCCCCGCCGCATCCACCCGGTGCATCCGCCGCGCAACGACCCGCGCCGTCAGGAAATTGTCGCGCAGGAACGCGGCCAGCGTATCGCCGATCCGGTCCTTGTTGCGCGGGATGATCGCGGTATGCGGGATCGGCAGGCCGAGCGGATGGCGGAACAGCGCGGTGACCGCGAACCAGTCGGCAAGGCCACCGACCATCGCCGCTTCGGCAAAGGACTGCACGAAGCCCCAGGCGGGATGGACGCCTTCCATCCGCCGCGACAGCAGGAACAGCGCGGCCATCGCCACCAGCATGAACGTGGCCAGCCGCCGCATCCGGCGGAGCGGAACGGGAACCGCATCGCCGGCGCGGGTGAGAGGGGATGCCATCCCCGAAACAATCGCCGGATGGCCGGAAAGTTCAATAGGAGCGGTACGCCGCCCCCACTCAAATACGTCACCCCAGCGAAGGCTGGGGTCTCCTGCGGCTCTTGCTGCGTGCTGTCACCGGGAGACCCCAGCCTGCGCTGGGGTGACGCTTGGGGCCGGGCGGGTTCCATCCCCGTCCGGTCTGGCCGAACGGGGGAAAGCCGACTTACTCCGCCGCCGGCAGCGACTTCGGCCCATCACCCGGCGGCAGCGGCGCACCGGGCTTGTGGTCGATCGCCAGGCCATCGGCATCGCCCGGACGATAGGTCAGCAGGCGCCGCGACAGGCGCGGGCCGATCCAGCGTTCGAGGCCGACCGCCAGGCTGAACGCGCCCGGCACGATCAGCAGCGTCAGCAGCGTCGACAGCGTCAGGCCGCCGATCACGGTGATCCCCATCGGCCCGCGGAAGGACGAATCGCCCGAAAGCGCCAGTGCGGTCGGCACCATGCCGGCGACCATCGCGACCGTGGTCATCACGATCGGCTGCGCCCGCTTGTGCCCGGCATCGAGGATCGCGACCTCCTTCTCGACGCCCTTCTCCATCTCCTCCAGCGCGAAGTCGATCAGCAGGATCGAGTTCTTGGCGACGATGCCGAGCAGCATCAGCAGCCCGATATAGACCGGCATCGAGATCGGGTTGCCCGTCACCCACAGCGCCAGCAGGCCGCCCAGCGGCGCCAGGAACAGCGACCCCATGTTCACGAAGGGCGGCATGACCCGCTTGTAGAGCAGCACCAGCACCGCGAAGACGAGGAAGATGCCCGAAATCACCGCGACGATGAAGTTCTGGATCATCTCGCCCTGCCACTTCGCCTGACCGACGGTCAGTTCGGTGACGCCCAGCGGAAGGTTCTGCATCGTCGGCAGCTGATGGATCGCCTTCATCGCGACACCCGACACGACACCGGGGGCCAGGTCGGCACCGACGACCAGGCGCCGCTGCTGGTTGATGCGGTCGATCTTGGTCGGGCCGGCGCCGAAGCCGATATCGGCGACGACCGACAGCGGGACCGATCCGCCATTGGCGGTCGGCAACGGCAGGTTCTGGATCGTCGACAGCCGCGAGCGGGCATCGCGCGACAGCGCGACCCGGATCGGAATCTGCCGGTCGCTCAAGGAGAAGCGCGCGCTGTTCTGGTCGATATCGCCCAGCGTCGCGATGCGGATCGCACCCGACAGCGCGGCGGTGGTGACGCCGAGGCTGGCGGCGAGGTCGCTGCGCGGGCGGATGATGATTTCCGGACGCTTCAGATCGCCCGACACGCGCGGCGCCACGATCATCGGCAGCTTCTCCATCTCCTTGACCAGCTTGTTCGCGGTTTCGTTCAGCTTCGCCGGATCGTCACCGCCCAGCGTAATCGACAGGTCGCGGCTGGAGCCGCCCCAGCCGAACTGCGACCGGAACGACACGCGCGCATCGGGGATCGCCGCCAATTGGGGCGCGAGGCCGCGTTCGAACTCGGTGCTCTTGACCGTTCGCTTGGCGGCAAATTCCTCGTCGTCCAGCAGGCCAAACCTGTGGCGGACGCGCTCGCCGAAGCTGGGTTTGTCGATCAGCTCGGCGGTGACGCGGCCATTGCCGGCATAGCTCGACGAATAGACCGACTTCACCATCGGCTGCGACGCGAGCAGCCGTTCGACCCGCTTCACGACGGCGGCGGTCTGTTCCAGCGTGGTGCCGGGGACCATTTCGACCGTCGCGGTCACCCGCTCGCGATCCTGCGGCGGCTGGAACGTCTGGGGCAGGACCATGAACATGACGACGGTCAGCGCCAGCGCGGCGATGGCGGCGACGACCGTCGACCAGCGATGGCGCAGCGTCCAGCGCAGCACGCCCATATAGCGGTCCATCAGCCAGCCTTCGCCATGGCTGGCGGTGCCGTGGGCCTTCAGGAAATAGGCGGCGATCATCGGGGTGATGAGCCGCGCGACGGCAAGGCTCATCAACACCGACGCGACGACGGTCAGGCCGAAATTCTTGAAGAACTGGCCCGAAATACCCGGCATCAGGCCGACCGGCAGGAAGACCGCGACGATCGCCATCGTGGTCGCCAGCACGGCGATGCCGATCTCGTCCGCCGCATCGATCGATGCCTGATAGGCGGATTTGCCCATCCGCATGTGCCGGACGATATTCTCGATCTCCACGATCGCATCGTCGACCAGCACGCCCGCGACCAGACTGAGCGCCAGCAGCGTCATCTGGTTGAGCGTGAAGCCCAGCATGTCCATGAACCAGAAGGCGGGGATCGCCGACAACGGGATGGCCAGTGCCGAGATGAAGGTCGCGCGCCAGTCGCGCAGGAAGATGAACACGACGACGATCGCGAGCAGCGCGCCCTCGTACATCGCAGTCATCGCCGAATGATATTGGGTTTCGGTGAACTCGACCGAATTGGACAGCAGGGCGAAGCGGACCTGCGGGTTGCGCTTCTGCAGCTCGGCGAGCTTCTTTTCCGCTTCGTGGAAGACGGTGACGTCGGACGCGCCCTTGGCACGCTTGATGTCGAACGCCAGCACCGGACGGCCATTATATTCGGCGCGGCTCTTGGGCTCGGCATAGGTGTCGCGGACATCGGCGATGTCCGCGAGGCGGATCGACCGTCCGCCGGCGACCGGGATCTGCGTCTGCGACAGCGCATAGGCGGTCGAGGCATTGCCCAGCACGCGGACCGATTGCTGCGACCCGGCGATTTCCGCCTGACCGCCTGCCGCGTTCAGATTGACCTGCCGCAGCGCCTGGTTGACCTGGGATGCGGTCAGCCCCTGCGCCTGCAACCGCGCGGGGTCGAGCGTGACGCGGATTTCACGGTCGACGCCGCCGACCCGTTCGACGGTCGCCATGCCGTCGATCGACAGCAATTCCTTGGCCACCGTATTGTCGACATACCAGCTGAGCTGTTCGGGCGTCATGTCGTCGGCGATCGCGGTCCACGACGCGATATCCGAATCGGTCGTATTGGCGCGATAGATTTGCGGTTCGAGGATGCCGTCGGGCAGCTGGCTGCGAATCTGGTTCACCGCCTCGCGCACGTCGTTGACCGCGCGGTCGATCGGCGTGCCGATGTCGAGCTGGATGACGGTGGTCGACGACCCTTCGGTCACGGTCGATTCGATCTGGTCGATGCCCTGCAGGGCGCGCACCGCGGCCTCGACCCGCTGCGTCACCTGAGTCTCGAGCTCGGTCGGGGCGGCGCCTGGCTGGCTGATGACGACGATCGCGACCGGGAATTCGATGTCCGGGTCCTGGTTCACGTCCATCCGCATGAAGCTGACGATCCCCGCGATCGTCAGCGCGAGGAACAGCACCAGCGGCGGCACCGGGTTGCGGATCGACCATGCCGATATGTTGCGGAAACCCATGGCGCTATTCCTTGCGGGCGGGGGTGGCGGCGGCGCGGACCGGCACCACCTGCTGACCCGGATTGAGGAAGGCGCCTGCGCTGGCGACCACGCGCTCGTCGCCCATCAGTCCCGACGCGATCAGCGCGCCTTCGTCCGATACCTCGGCGACCTTCACGTCGCGGCGCACCGCCTTGTCCTGCGCATCGATGACATAGACATAGCTGCCCTTGTCGTCGCTCAGCACCGCCGATTCGGGCAGCAGTGGCGCGGTCGACGCGCCGGCACCGATCCGGGCGCTGGCAAAGCCGCCGGGCCGCAGCGCCGGGTCGTAGTTCAGCGCGATGCGGGCGATGCCCTGCCGCGTCTGCGGGTCGATGATCGGCGAGACCTGCCACACCTGCCCCTTGAACACGCGGGTGTCGCCGACCGGCACGACCTCCGCCGGCACGCCCGCGCGCACCGTCGCCAGATCGGCTTCGGACAGCTGCGCGCGCATTTCCATCTGCCCGCCCATCGCGATGCGGAACAGCACGCCGCTGCCCCCGCCGATCACCTGCCCCGGCTCGACCGCGCGGGTCAGGACGAGGCCGGCGGCGGGCGCGCGGATGTCGAGCCGGCGGTTGCGCGCCTGCGTCTCGGCCAGCTGCGCCTGCGCGACGCTCACGCGCGCATTGGCGGCGTCGCGGGTCGCGGTCTTGCGGTCGATATCGGCCTGCGACACGAAGCCGCGCTCGACCAGCTGCTTCGACCGGTCGAGTTCGGTCTGCGCGATCTGCGCGTCGGCGCGGGCGACGCGGACCTGCGCGGCCAGCGACTCGGCGGTCTGCGCCTGCACCGACCGGTCGACCGTGGCCAGCACCTGTCCGGCGCCGACCCAGCTGCCCGGTTCCACCAGGACCTGCGTGACGAGCCCGCCTTCGCCGACGACGCCGACCGGCATCTCGCGCCGGGCGGCCAGCGAACCGGTGCCGGTGACGGTACGGGTCACGGTGTCGCGGCCGGGTACGACAACGGTTACCTTGGGCAATGCGCCAGCGGCGGCACCGGCGGGCGGCGCCTTGGCTGCCGGGGCATCGCCGCCCTTGCGACCGAATGCCCAGAAGGCGCCGATGGCGACCAGCAGGATGACGACGATCCCGACGATGACCGCGCGGTGGCGCGATCGCTTGGTGCCGTCCGGGCCGGTCAGCATCTGGCGGTCCCCCGCGATCGACGTCGATTCGTAATTCATCCACCCCATCCCATTGAGGGCCCCCAGCCCCGGCCGAGCTGTATTATCTTAATACAGCACCTTTCTCAAGCATACACATCGCGTTTTTCGATAAGAACGACAAGCCTCGCATCGATTGCGTTCAGCGTGCGTTTTGGCGCGGTCCCGTAACGACCGCCGTGCCGTTGCAAATTGATTTCGAAAGAGGATGTGCCGATGCTCCGTTCCGCCCTGATCCTGGCCGCCATCGGCGGCGCGCTGCCCGCCGCCGCGCAACAGGTCGCGCCCGCCGTCGCGCCGGTCCTGACCGATGCGACGCTGCTGGACGTGGTGGCCGAAGGAAAGGCGACTCGCGTCCCCGATATCGCGACGATTCGCGCCGGCGTCGTCAGCCAGTCGCCGACCGCCGCCGCCGCGCTGTCCGACAATGCGCAACGCATGACCCGGGTCGTCGCGGCGCTGCGCAAGGCGGGCGTCGCCGACCGCGATATCCAGACCGCGCAGATCCAGCTCCAGCCGCAATATCGCTATGCCGAGAATCAGCCGCCGGCGATCACCGGTTATCAGGCGAGCAACAGCGTCTCGGTCCGCTTCCGTGACGTGGCGAAGAGCGGCTCGATCCTCGACGCGCTGGTGGCGCAGGGCGCGAACCAGATCGACGGGCCGAACCTCTCGGTCGATGCCGCCGATGCCGCGCTGGACGAGGCGCGCACCGACGCGATCCGCCGCGCCCGCGCCCGCGCCGAACTCTATGCCAAGGCGGCGGGGATGCGCGTCGACCGGATCGTGTCGATCGTCGAGAATGGCGGCGACCAGCCGCCGATGCCGATGCCGGTCATGGCACAGGCGCGGATGGTGAAGATGGCCGACTCCACCCCGCTGGCGGCGGGGGAGCAGGACCTGCGGGCAACCGTGTCGGTGCGTTTCCTGCTGCGGTAAAGGGCGCGGTGCGCCCCTTCTTCGTCACTCCCGCGAAGGCGGGAATCCATTGACGCCTCCGCTTGCGAACCAGCCGCGACGGCAGCGTGTATGGACTTCCGCCTTCGCGGGAGTGACGAAGGGTGGTCGGGCGGTTACCCCAGAAACCGCTCGGCAACATCCGCCGGCACCCGCACCAGCCGCCCGCTCTGCCGGTCGAGCACCGCCCAGGTCGTCCGCGCATCGACCTTTACCCGCCCGTCCGCGCCGGTGAAGCGCATCAGGCGGTCGAACCGTGCCCCGCGCGGCGCCTCGCCGACCCAGGTCTCGGCGGTCACCGTTTCCCCGGCGGCGACATTACCGCGATAATCGATCTCGTGCCGGGTGATGACCCAGACATAGGCGGCCTGCTGTTCGGGCGTCGCGACCGCCATCCAATGTTCGACCGCCACATCCTGAATCCAGCGGACCCAGACCGCGTTGTTCACATGGCCCAGTTCGTCGATATCGTCGGGGCCGGCGGTGATCGAACGGGTAAAGCGGGGGGCGGTCATTGCGGGACGATCGGCTCCGTTGCGGGACGGGGCTTCAGGCCGCTGTCCGAAATCCGCCATGCCCGTTGTTCGGCGGTCGCGCCATCGATATCGCCGCTCCGGTGCAACGTGACCGGCCCGGTCATCGCCACCGGGGTTCCGTCGCGCAATTTGCCCGTCACCCGCACCGGAATCGGGATATAGCGCTGTCCTGCCCCGGCATCGATCCGTCCGGGCGCGCCGACGACCGCGCGATAGTCGGCATATTTGGCGAAGGACTGGGCAAAGGCCGCCTGCGACATGCCCGATGCCTGTCCGCCATTGCCCCATAGCCGCCACGCATCGCCATAGCGGCGCTCGCCGATCGCGGCGAAATAGTCGCGCAGCACCTGCACCGCCGCATCCGCGCCGGGCTCGGCCATGGTCCCGCTGGGGGCGGGGGCAGGCGCGGGGGGCGGCGCGGACACGCCGGGGATACCCTCGCCGGCCGGCATGGTGGTCGCGGGCGTCACCGGCGTCGGCGCTCCGGCGGCGGGCTCGGGCGGCGCCGCCACCAGATCGGCTTCGGCCGTCTGGTTGACGACCGCGGCATTGTCTGCCGAACCGCCGCCCCCGCATCCTGCCAGCAGCAACGCCAGCACGGCTCCGCCCGCGATCCTCATGGCTCGATCGCGTCGCGATCGGCATCGTCGAGGTCGTCGTCCTCGGCGAGATTGTCGTCGTCGAAATCTTCCTGCAACTCGTCCTCGGACTGGTCGCCCTGTCCGGTGATCGTCACATCCTCGTCCTCCTCGGCGAGTTCGTCGTCGACCATGTCGAGTTCGTCCTCGTCCTCGTCGTCGGACATGCCCAGATCGGGTTCGAGGTCGGTCAGGATAGTGCCGTCGCTCGGCCCGTCGCGCGTCGCCTCGAGGATTTCGGCGCGCTGGCTTTCGTCATAGCCGTCCTCGTCATAGCCGTCGTCGCCGGTGCCCTGTCCATTCACCTGATGCCCGCCCATGGCGCGTCTCCTATCCAGTCAGGCTGGGGAAACCCGCATGCCGCCGGGCGGGTTCCTAAAGTTCGATCCACTGACGTGGAAACGGTGCCGGCCCACTCCCCCACCCGGCCACCCATTAAGGATACGCTGTGAGTGGCCGGGTGGGGGAGTGGGCCGGCACCGCCCTGATCCAGCTTCGCTGGATCGGCCACTACCCACGCCGGAACAGCCGGCCATGTTCGGTGCGAAACACGACGAGCAGAGCAAGCAGGCCGAGGCCGAGGAACCCGCCGTACAGCGGCACCGTCGTCCCGTCGAACGATTGGCCGATGATCGCGCCGAGCACCGCGCCGCCCAGCATCGACACGAATCCCTGCAACGACGACGCGGTCCCGGCGATCGACCCCATATTCTCCATCGCCATCGCCGAGAAATTGGAGGTGGCGAGGCCGAAGCACGCCATCATCATCGCCTGCAGCACGATGAAGCTGACCAGCGATTCGACACCCGCCAGCGTCACCGCCAGGTGCACGCCCGCCACCGCGACCAGCCCGAGCAGCGCCGCGTGCGAGATCAGCCGGGTGCCGAAGCGCATCACGATCCGCGAATTGAAGAACGATCCCGCCGCCATCGTGCTGGCGACGCAGGCGAAGACGACCGTCAGCAGCTTCGGCCGCTCGAACGTCACCTCCATGATCTGCTGGATCGACCCGACGAACCCGAACAGCCCGCCCGACAGCAATGCGGCGGCGATGGTGTAGCCCACCGCATAGCGATCGCGCAGCACGATGCGATAGCCGGCGAGGATGCGGCTGGGCTGGAGCGGCTGGCGCTCCGATTCCGGCAGCGTCTCGGGCATGCGCAGCACGAACCAGGCGAGGATGATCGCGGTGACGATCGCGATCCCGCCAAAGATCCAGCGCCACGACGCGAAGACCAGCACCAGTTCGCCGAACGACGGTGCCAGCACGGGGGCGGCCATGAAGAAGATGAACGCCAGGCTCATCACCCGTGCCATCGCCCGCCCCGAATAACAGTCGCGCACCAGCGCGATGGTCACCACCCGTCCCGCCGCCACGGCGGCACCCGATGCCAGCCGGGCGATCAGCAGCAGCATGAAGCTGCCCGAAATCGCCGCGACCAGATTGGTGATCGCGCTGGCGACCAGCCCGACGATCAGCACCGGCCGCCGGCCATAGCGATCGGCGAGCGGCCCATAGGCCAGCTGCGCGACCGAAAAGCCGATCAGGAAGGCGGTAATGACGAACTGCCGCATATTGGGCTCGGCGACGTCCAGCGTCTCGCCGATTGCGGGGAGCGCGGGCAGCATCGAATCGATGCCCAGCGCCGTCAGCGCCATCAGCGCCGCGATCAGCGTCACGAACTCGCCGAACGGGAGCGGCGAACGGTCGGCGGAGGGCGGGGGCGTGCGCGTTTCGGCGGGGGATTCGATGGTCTGCGACATAACGGAGCCTCCATGGCCCATGTCGCCCGCCGGGTCACGCACAGGATGACCCTGTTCCTGCCGCTCGCCTACGTCTATCTTCATGCGCATACCCGTATTGTTCAGGATGTTGAGACTCATGGCTGACACGCCGCTTTCGCAGGTTCCGCTGATTTCGATGGCGCAGGCGGAGCAGGACCCCGACGGTTTCGCCCGCGACTTCGGCGGGTCGTTCCAACGCTTCGGTTTTGCGATGGTGTCCGACCATGGCGTCGATCAGGGCGTGATCGATCGCGCTTGGGCGATGACCAAGGCGTTCTTCGACCTGCCCGAGGCGGAAAAGCGCCGCTATTTTGTCGAGGGCGGCGGCGGCGCGCGCGGTTATACCCCGTTCAAGACCGAAATCGCCAAGGGCGCGACCCATGTCGACCTCAAGGAATTCTGGCATGTCGGCCGCGAACTGGCCGCCGGCCACCGCTATGGCGACGTCATGCCCGCCAATGTCTGGCCCGACCGGCCGGAGGGGTTTCGTGAGGCGTTCCTCGACCTGTTCGCGGCGCTCGATGCGGCTGGCGACCGGCTGCTCTCGGCGATCGCGCGTTATCTGGGGCTGGAGCCGAACTGGTTCGACCGCGCGGTGAAGGACGGCAATTCGGTCCTGCGCCTGCTCCATTATCCGCCGGTTCCCGCCGACGCCCCCGAAGTCCGCGCCGGCGCGCATGAGGATATCAACCTTATCACCCTGCTGCTGGGCGCGGAGGAAGCCGGCCTCGAACTGCTCGACCGCGACGGCCGCTGGCTGCCGGTCGCCCCGCCGCCCGGCGCGATGGTGGTGAATGTCGGCGACATGCTGCAGCGGCTGACCAACCATGTCCTGCCCTCCACCACCCACCGCGTCGTCAACCCGGCACCCGAACGCCGCGGCCATTCGCGCTATTCGATGCCGTTCTTCCTCCACCCCGCGCCCGATTTCCTGATCGAGACGCTGCCCGGCTGCGTCAGCGAGGAGCGTCCCAACCGCTACGAAACCCCGATCACCGCGCACGACTATCTCTACCAGCGACTGGTCGAGATCGGTCTTATCAAGAAGTAGTTTGTAGAAACCGTTTGGTTCGAGCAGCTTCGAGCGAAGTCGAGAAGCGTCCGTCGAGAACGCGTTGCCAACGGGAACAGCGGGGTATGCCAACACCCTTCCCCTCCCGCGCCACACCCTCTAGAGACATGAAACCGGCCGGAGCGATGCTCCGGCCGCAATTTTGTTACGTGTGCAACAAGAGGAATATATGACCCAACCGCTCCGCATCGCCATCGCCGGTCTCGGAACCGTGGGCGCGGGGGTCATTCGGCTGATCGAGACCAATGGCGAGCTGATCGCTAGGCGTGCCGGTCGCCCGATCGAGGTCGTCGCCGTGTCGGCCCGCGACCGTTCGCGCGACCGGGGCGTCGACCTGTCGCGCTATCAATGGGTCGATGACACCGCCGCTCTGGTCCATGCCGGCGATGCCGATGTCGTGGTCGAGCTGATCGGCGGATCGGACGGCCCGGCACTGACGCTGGCGCGCACGTCGCTGTCGGCGGGCAAGAGCTTCGTCACCGCCAACAAGGCGATGATCGCGCATCACGGTCTCGAACTGGCCGAAGTCGCCGAGGCCAAGGGCGTGGCGCTGAAGTTCGAGGCGGCGGTCGCGGGCGGCGTGCCGGTCATCAAGGGCCTGCGCGAAGGGGCGGCGGCGAACGAGATTTCGCAGGTCTTCGGCATCCTCAACGGCACCTGCAACTTCATCCTGTCGAAGATGGAAAGCGAAGGCCGCGATTTCGCCGAGGTGCTGGCCGAGGCGCAGGCACTGGGCTTTGCCGAAGCCGATCCCAGCTTCGACATCGACGGCGTCGATGCGGCGCACAAGCTGTCGATCCTCGCCAGCATCGCGTTTGGCACCCGCCCGGCATTCGATGCGGTGGCGGTGACCGGCATCCGCCACGTGCTGGCCGCCGACATCGCCGAGGCGGCCGCCTTGGGCTATCGCATCCGGCTGGTCGGGGTGGGCGAGGCCGGGCCGCACGGGCTGTTCCAGCGGGTGCATCCCCATCTGGTCCCGCTCGACCATCCGCTGGCGCATGTCACCGGCTCGCTCAACGCGGTGGTGGCCGAGGGCAATTTCGTCGGGCGCCTGTTCTTCCAGGGGCGCGGGGCGGGTGACGGCCCGACCGCCAGCGCGGTGGTCGCCGACCTGATCGACATCGCCCGCGGCGAATTCGGCCCGCCCTATGCGATGCCCGCTGCGTCGCTCACCGCCGCCGCGCCCGAACAGGCCAGCGAGCGGCGCGGGCGCGCTTATGTCCGGCTGCATGTCGCGGACAAGGTCGGCGTGCTGGCCGAGATCGCCGCCGCGATGCGCGACGCGGGCGTATCGATCGAAAGCCTGATGCAGCGCGGCGCGAACGCCGATGGCAGCGTGCTGGTCGCGATCGTCACCCATGAAGGCCCGGAACGCTGCGTCGCGCAGGCGCTCGAGAAGCTGGAAAGCTCGGCCAGCGTGCTCGGCCGTCCGATGTGGATGCACGTGCTGGGCGGGTGAGGGCGCCCACGGCCTGACCGCGGCGGACAACTGAGCTAAAGCGTCACCCCGGACTTGATCCGGGGTGACGCTTTCTACCGACCGTCGTAAAATAAGAAGCGGGACCCCGGGTCAAGCCCGGGGTGACGGATGCCAAGGACGGTAACGCCAAGGCCGCCGGGACCGACCGACAATCCCTTACGGCAGCGGAATGCTCGACTCCGCCTTCGCCCGCGCCCGCCGTTCCGCCCGCGCCGCATTGGCCCGCTGCACGAAACACCCGGTCTGCCCGCCGACGCCCGCCGTCGAGCAGCTGCCGGTGCCGAACGAGCCGGCGTTCAGATTGTCTTCGACCCGCGTCGCCCAGCTTTCGCCGTCGCGCGTCGGTTCGGCGTCGCGCAGTTCCTTCGGGATGCGGAAGCGCTCGCGCTCGCTGCGGCGGACGCAGACCACGATTTCCTCGCCATCGGCATTGGTCGGGCATTTGTCATTGCCGTAAATGACCAGCGTCCCGTTCTGCACCTGTGCGGCGGCAGGGGCGGCGGGCAGGGTGAAGGCGGCGATCGCGGCGGCACCGGCCAGAAGCATGCGGGTCATCATTTCCTCCTGTCCGGATAACGCCCGGTCGGTCAAATACGTTTCGAAACTTCGATGGCGACGCGGCATCCTGCGCGGATCGCCGCCGACAGCACGGGATAGGCCGGCGCGCGTTCGGCACCATGCGCCAGCGCCGCTTCCTTGTGCTCCAGTTCCTCGGCCTGGAACCGGGCAATCGCCTCGCTCAACTCGGGATGATCGTCGCCCAGTTCGGCGAGCTGATCCTCATAATGTTTGTCGATTTCGGTCTCGACCGCCGCGGTGCAGGCCATTGCCGCCTCCGGCCCGATCGCCGCCGTCACCGCGCCCAGCGCAAAGCCCGCCACGTCCCAGAAGGGCTGGATCAGCGTCGGTCGCACGCCGCGCTCGGCGATCAGCGCGTCGAAATAGGCGCGGTGTTCCGCCTCCTGCAACGCCATGCCCTGGATCGCCGCCGACATGGGGCTGCGGTCGCCCATCACCGCCAGCTGCCCGGCATAGATGCGGGTTGCGCCATATTCGCCCGCCTGATCGACGCGGATCATCGATTTCAGCCCGCCGGGCCTGCGGTCGCCGGGTCGCCACTTGGTCATGTCCGCCTCCGTGTCGCGAGGATCAGTACCGCCAACGCACCAGCGATCGAAAGGATCGCGTTGAACCCGGCCAGCGAAATGCCGAACAACGTCCATTGCGGCACGTCGCAGCGTACCACCGGTTGCCGCACGATCGCCGCCAGTAAATCCCCCCCGGTCGCGCCCAGCGTGTTGGCGCAGGCGGTGATCCCCTGCCACCAATGATATTCGACCCCGGCATGGAACACGCCGATCGCGCCGCTGACGAGGATCGCGATCCCCGCCAGGATCACCAGCGCCCGCTTGCCCGACGTGCGCGGCACCACGAACGACAGCGCGGCGAGGCCGATCGCGGCATAATGCGGCCAGCGCTGCCAATGGCACATCTCGCACGGGTACAGCCCGCCCAGATATTGCGACGCCAGCGCGCCGGCGATCAGCGTGAGCGGCAGCAGCAGCGCGATCCAGCGCGCGAGCGGCAGGTCGTTGGCCCGCATCCGCTCAGCGCTTCGCCGGCCTGGGCGCCGGCGCCGCTGCCATGCGCGTGGTGGGGCCGACGCGACCCATGGTCTGGAGCGCATAATAGAGCTGAAAATCCTCGATACCGCGCTTCTTGAGCGATTCGGCGCTTTCGGCGAAGCGCGGATCGTCCTTGGTATCCTCGGTCAGCGTCTTGTCGTCGACCCCGGCCTCGTTGACCAGGTGGCGGCGCAGATCGGCCTCGCGATACACCGGCCGGTCCTTGTAATCCGGGTCGGAAATCTGCGGCACCTTCAGGTCGGGGTCGATGCCGCCTTCCTGCACCGACCGGCCCGATGGCGTATGGTAGCGCGCGGTGGTCAGGCGGACGGCAGTGTTCTTCGACAGGTCGAAGATCGACTGGACCGATCCCTTGCCGAAGCTGCGCTCGCCCATCACGATCGCGCGGTGATGGTCCTGCAATGCGCCGGCCACGATCTCCGACGCCGAAGCCGTGCCCGGATTGGTCAGCACGATGATCGGCAGCCCCTGCGCCAGGTCGCCCGGCACCATTTCCTCGGCGAAGTAGCGTTCGGTATCGGCCTTGTCGCGCCCGCGCTGCGACACGATCTCGCCGCGCGCCAGGAAGGTGTCGGACACCTCGATCGCCTGGGTCAGCAGCCCGCCGCCATTGTCGCGCAGGTCGATGATATAGCCCTTGGGCTTGTGGCCCAGCGCCTTGTCGATCCCGGCGATCGCGGCGCGGGTATCGGCGCCGGTCGTCTCGCTGAAGGTGTTGATGTTGATGACGCCGATGCCATCCTTGACTTCCCACTTCACCGGCTTCTGCACGATCGTGCTGCGCACCAGCGTCAGCTCGATCGGCTTGTCGCGACCCGGACGGACGATGGTCAGCGATACCTTGGACCCCGTGGGTCCGCGCATCTGCGCGACCGCCTCGTCCAGCGTGCCGCCGACGATCAGCTTGCCATCGACATGGGTGATGTAATCGCCCGACTTGATCCCGGCGCGCGCCGCCGGCGTATCCTCGGTGGGCGTAATGACCTTGACCGCGCCGTCCTCCAGCGTGACCGACAGGCCGAGGCCCGAATAATTGCCGGTCGTGGCGATGCGCAGATTCTCGAAATCCTTCGCATCCAGATAGCTCGAATGCGGGTCGAGCGCGGCCAGCATGCCGCGCATCGCGCCTTCCATCAGCGTCTTGTCGTCGACCTTGTCGACGTAGCTCGCCTTCACGCGATTATACACGTCCATGAAATTGTCGAGTTCGCGGAAACTGCGGGCATCGGCCTGCGCCATCGCGCCGGTGGCAACGGGAACCAGCGCCAGCGCACCGACGATGGCGGTGGCCTGGAAGAACGAACGGGACCTACGCATAAACGCTTGGATGCTTTCGACTGCGGTACGTTTGTCACATTAGCGATAATTCGCGCTGCGATCAAAGCGCTGTCTTGCTGAACGGGCGGTGACGTTCGGCCATGGTCCGCTCAGCGTCGACGGGCGACGCCAGTATCACAGGAAGCCGTCCCCCCGGGCTCGACCCGGGGTCCCGCTTCTTTTCTACCGTTGGAGAGAAGCGGGACTCCGGATCAAGTCCGGCGTGACGCAGACGTTTGTTCGATTCGTCGAAGTCGATCGATCCTCAGAACGCCGACCAGTCATCCTCCACGACCGCCAGCGCGGTGTTGCCGGCAACTTGCGGGCGCATCGGGACGACGGTTGCCGGTCGGGGAGCCGGCGCCGGGACGGCGCGGACCGGGGCGATGCGGTGGCCGGGTTCGCCCAGGCGGAAGCTGGTGATCTGCCGCGCCATGCCGTCGGCGTCCGAAGCGAGGCTGCGCACCGCCGCCGTCGCCTCCTCGACCATCGCCGCATTCTGCTGCGTCATGCCGTCCATTTCCGACACGGCGGTGTTGATCTGGTGCAGACCCGTCGCCTGCCGCTCGGCCGAGGCGGCGATGTTGGCGACCAGTTCGTCGATCTGCCCGATCCGGTTGATGATCCGGGTCAGCGCATCGCCGGTTTCGACGACCAGTTGCACGCCGCTGCCGATCTGGCTCGACGATGCGGTGATGCGGGTCTTCACGTCCTTGGCGGCATCGGCCGAGCGTTGCGCCAGCGCGCGCACTTCGCTGGCGACGACCGCAAAGCCCTTGCCGGCGTCGCCCGCCCGCGCTGCCTCGACGCCCGCGTTCAGCGCCAGCAAATTGGTCTGGAACGAGATGCCGTCGATCACGCTGATGATGTCGCTGATCTCGGCGGAGGCGCGTTCGATGCCGTGCATCGCCTCCACCGCGCGGCGGACGACCTCGCCCGACTGGTCGGCTTCGGCCCGCGCCTCGCTGACGATGCGGTTGGCTTGCGCGGCGCCGGCGGCGGTTTCGCGCACGGTCGATGTGATCTCGTCCATCGCCGCCGCCGTTTCCTCAAGGCTCGCGGCCTGCTGCTCGGTCCGCTGCGACAGGTCGTCGGACGCCTGGCGGATGTCGTCGGCGCCGTTGTTGATGCTGCTCGCCGCCTCGGTGACGGTCGCGAGCGTCGACTGGAGCGCGGCGACGGCGGCGTTGAAGTCCGCCTTGATCCGGGCGAACGGCCCGGTCAGATCGGCATCAATCCGCGAGACGAGATCGCCTTCGGCCAGCTTCGTCAACGCCGTGCCGAAGCTGTCGACGATCAGCGTCGTCTGTTCCTCCTTGGCCCGTTCGGCGGCGACCAGCTGATCGCGCAATTCCTGCGTCGCGCCGGCCAGCTGGCCCAGCTCGTCGCGGCGGTCGGTGGCGGGAATGGTCACCGCCATGTCGCCCGACGTCATGCGCTTCAGCGCGTCGACCAGCGCCAGCAGCGGCGACAGGACGAAGCGGCGGGTCGCGAAGCCGATAGCGAGGACGACGGCAAGCGTCGCGGAGGTCGTGAAGATCAACAGGATGTTGGCGAACCGGGCGATGGCGTTCGCTTCGGCACTGACACTGGCCAGATGCGCTTCGATCGCATCGGACAGCGTGCTCATGCCGCCCTCCAGCTTCTCGAACGCTTCCAGAAAGCCGGGCAGAAGCGCGGTGGCACGCGCCGGATTCGTGGCGGCAGCATCGGCGATGCGCTCTGCGGTGGCGATATAGGCGTCGACCAGCGGCTGGATGCGGCGGGCTTGTGCCGAGACGGCGGGTGCGTCGGCATAAGCGGCGTCGGCAGCCAGCGCCTTGCGCAACGCCGCCGAGTCGTCCGTCAGCGCCTGCCGGTTCGCCGCCAGATCGAGATCGCCGGCCGACGTGGCGCGCAGCACCGACAAGACGTCGCCCCGAATCGCATCGTGCATCATGTCGGCGGTCATGTGGTTGCGCAGCAGGGCGGTCCCCTGCGTGATGCTGGCGCGGGCATCGGCCTGTCGTCCATTGGACCAGACCCGGGCACCGGCCGATCCCAATACCAACAGCACGATTGCGGCGATGGCCGCCAGAACCATCCGGTTGATCGATTGCATGCGGCCGTTCCTCCGAATCTGTCGTTCGGTACGGTATGGACGCCAACGGATAATATACGGTTACCCTGCCATTGACGCTATGTCCTACAGCATCGCCGCCAGGTCGACCGGCACGCCGCGGCGGCGCAGTTCGATCGTCACCGGCGGCGCGTCGCCCGACGGCGCGCGGCCGATGGGCGTGCCGGCGACGACCCGACCGTCGACCGGACCGACACTGGCGGCAAGGCCGGTGACCGTCGTCGTCCACCCGTCGCCATGGTCGAGGATCATCACACGGCGATAACCGCGAAATCGCTTGCTGAACGCGATCCGCCCCGGCGCGGGCGCGACGACGGTCGCGCCGGGCGCGACGGTCAGCGTCAGCCCGCGGGCACGCACCCCGCTGTCGCTGATCTCGCCGAAGCCGTTGGCGACCGCACCTTTGACCGGCAGGTGATAGGCCGGCGGGGGTAACGCCGGCGCAGCGGCATCGGGGCGGAGCAGCGGGCCAGGCAGGGCTGCCAGCGCGGCACGGGTATCGCGCGCCTCGCCCAGTTCCTCCAGCCGGTCGACGATGTCGCGTGCCTGTTCGCCCAGCGCGATCGCCCGGTCGGATTCGACCATCGCCCCGCGCGCCAGCTCGCGCGATCGCAGCCGCTGCGCCGCCTCCGCACGGACCAGCGCCAGCCGCTCGCCTTCCAGCCGGGCATTGCTGGCGGCCAGCGCCGACAACGCGACCCCGGCCTGCGACCGCAACCGTGCGGCGTCCGTTACCCCGGCCCGCACCGCGGCGGTGCGCTGCTGCATCACCGGCACGACCGTTCCCAGCACCGCACGGACATGGACCAGATCGTCGGTCGATCCCGGCTGCGCCACCGCCAGCCATGCCGGCCGGGTGGCGAGCGACTGCAACGCGCCGACCAGCCGCGCGACCGGCGCCTGCCGCGCCGCCAGATCGGCACGCCGCCGAGCGAGCAGCTCGCCGATCAACGCCACGCGGGCCTGCGCCGCCGCGCGACTTGCCTCTGCCGCCGCGATCCGCGCGGTGAGGGCCGCCTGTGCCGCACCGGTCCGTTCGGCTCCTGCCTGTGCCGCCCGCGCCGCCTGTTCCAGCCGTTTCGACCGGGCGGCCGCCTCGACCGCTGCGCGCTTCGCGGCACCCAACCGTTCGCGCCCGGCCGCTACGGGGTCGTCCTGCGCCCAAACCGCCGCCCCTGCCAGCACGGCGAGGGCGGCAATCGGGACGAACGCGCGCCTCATCCTTCGCGGTGATAGGGGTGGCCGGCGAGGATGCTGGTCGCGCGCCACAATTGTTCGGCCAACATCGCCCGCGCCATCAGATGCGGCCATGTCGCCCGTCCGAATGCGAGCAACAGATCGGCCGCTTCCCGCTGCGCATCGTCGAAGCCGTCGGCCGCACTCAGCAGGAACCGCGTCTCGCGCACGCCATCGTCGCGCCAGCGGCCCAGCTGCGTCGCGAACGCCATCGACGGCAGGTCACGGCCCTTCTCGTCCAGCATCACGATCCGCGTCCCCGGATCGACCGCCGGCATCCTGCCCCCGGTATCGGGCAGTTCGGTGATCTTCGTCGGCCAGCTGACGCGCTTCAGATAGCGCTCGATCAACTCGCCCTCGGGACTGCGCCCGATCCGCCCGCGCGCGACGATATGCAGCAGCACGGGCGGGTCCGGTTCAGGCGTGCGCGGTCGGGTTCAGCGTATCGCCGAACGCCCACATCCGCTCCAGATTGTAGAAAGTGCGGACTTCGGGGCGGAACAGGTGGACGATCACGTCGCCGGTATCGATCAGCACCCAGTCGGCGGTCGGCAGCCCTTCGATGCGCGACGGACGCCCGAATTCGGCCTTCACCCGCTCGGCCAGCTTCTGCGCCATCGACGCCACCTGCCGACTCGACCGGCCGCTGGCGATCACCATGTAATCGGCGATGCTCGATTTGCCGGCGAGCGGGATCGACACCGTTTCGACCGCCTGGTCGTCGTCGAGGCTGGCCAGCACCATGCGATGCAGCGCTTCGGTCTCGTTCATCGCATCGCTCGGGTCGGTAGGGGTCGGCAAGTTCATCAGCTTTCAGGGGCCTGTGCGCCGGACCGGTCGGACGAGATCATCCGGCGGTGCCAGGCAGGGTCGGCGGCGCGGATCGCGGTCGCCGACGTCGGATCGGGACGGAAGCGCAAACGGACCAGTGCCGGCAAACTCCACATCGTCCATCGTTTCGCCTGGCCTGCGGGCCGCGCATGGCGCCGCAACCAACCCATCGCAGGACTAGCGAGGGCACGTCCATCATAGCCCGGACGCGCGACCACCGCAATCGCCACCGTCCGCGCGATCCCGCGCCAGTCCCGCCAGCGGTGGAACTCCGCCAGATTGTCCGCGCCCATCAACCAGATGAAGCGATGCTGCGGATACAACCGCACCAATTTGCGTAAGCTATCGACGGTATAGCGGGTGCCCAGCCGCCGCTCGATCGCGGTCGGCCGGATCGGTGCGTGGCGCGCCACCCGCTCAGCCGAGGCCAGCCGCGCGGCCAGCGGCGCCATCCCCGCCGCGGGCTTCAACGGATTGCCCGGCGACACCAGCCACCACACCTCGTCCAGCGCCAGCGCACGCTTCGCCGCCAGCGACACCCGGCGATGCCCGCGATGCGCCGGATTGAACGATCCGCCGAGCAGCCCGATCGCCTTCGCCTTCAAGGCCGCGTCTGCCCGGTGCCCCGCACGATCCACTTGTACGTCGTCAGCCCCTCCAGCGCGACCGGCCCGCGCGCGTGCAAGCGGCCGGTAGCGATACCGATCTCCGCGCCCAGCCCGAACTCGCCGCCATCGGCGAACTGCGTCGAGGCGTTCCACATCACGATTGCCGAATCGACGCGCGCCAGGAAATGCTCGGCGGTCGCCGCATCCTCGGTAAGGATCGCATCGGTATGGTGCGATCCATGCGCCGCGATATGCGCGATCGCGTCGTCCACCCCGTCGACCAGCTTCACCGACAGGATCGCGTCGAGATATTCGGTGTCCCAGTCGTCGTCATTCGCTTCGAGAATGGCGGGGTGCAGCGCCCGCACCTCCGCATCGCCGCGCAGCTCGCACCCGGCGGCGATCAGCCCGGACAGGATCGGCAGCGGATCGGCATAGCCGCGGTCGATCAGCAGCGTCTCGGTCGCGCCGCACACACCGGTCCGGCGCAGCTTGGCGTTCACCACCACGGCCTCAGCCATCACCGGATCGGCGGCGCGGTCGACATAGCTGTGGTTCAGCCCGTCGAGATGCGCCAGCACCGGCACCCGCGCCTCCGCCTGCACCCGCGCGACCAGGCTCTTGCCTCCGCGCGGTACGATCAAGTCGATCATTCCGTCCGCCCGCAGCATGTCCCCCACCGCCGCGCGATCGGTCGTCGGGATCAATTGCACCGCGCCCTCGGGCAGGCCGGCACTCGCCAGCCCCCGCGCCATCGCCGCATGGATCGCCCGGTTGCTGCGGATCGCCTCGCTCCCCCCGCGCAGGATCGCGGCATTGCCCGCCATCACCGCCAGCGCGCCAGCGTCCGCGGTCACATTGGGCCGGCTTTCATAGATGATGCCGATTACCCCGATCGGCACCCGCACGCGGGTGAGCGTCAGGCCGTTGGGCCGTTCGCGCCGGTCGATGACCTCCCCCACCGGATCGGGCAACCCCGCCACCGCCTCGACCCCCGCCGCCATCGCCTCCAGCCGGGCCGGGTCCAGCCGCAACCGGTCGAGCATCGCCCCCGACAGCCCGTTCGCCTCCGCCGTGGCGATGTCCTGCGCATTGGCGGCTAGGATCGCGTCGGCGTCCGCCCGGATCGCAGCGGCGGCGGCGCGGAGGGCAGCGGCCTTGGCGGCGGTTGGCGTTGTGGCCAGCGTCTGTGCGGCGGTCCGGGCGGCGGTGCCAAGCTCGGCGAGCGACGGGGATGCGGTATCGGGATTGGTCATGACAACTCTTCGGCGGCGTGCGGCACGATGTCGCGCAGTTTGCCCGACAGGTCCAGCCGCGTATCCGCATAAAGAAAAAGGGCGGGGGATTGCTCCCCCGCCCACGGATATTCGCAATATGCTACCGGATCAGAAGCGTGCGCGGAAACCCGAATAGAAGCTGCGACCGCGATAATCGTAGATCGCCGAGCCGGCACCCGTCGCGGTCGAACCGAGCGGGGGGGCCTGGTTGAACACGTTGTCGACGCCCAAGAAGAACTGCAGACCGTCCGGGCGAGTGTCGCCGCTTCCCTGCACACCGCCCACATTCCATTCGAACCGGAGGTCCGAATAGGTGATGACCGGATATTCCTGCGGCGAGGTGGCGTCGATGTTCGATGCGGGCAGGCCGTTCACACCGCTCCGGAAGCTTTCGTAAGCCCCGGTGAATTGCTCACCGATGAAGCGGAAGCGATAGCCGAAGTTGAAGTTCTTGATGCCCAGGTCAAGGTCGAGCCGAACCTCGTCCTGCGGATCGCCCAGTTCGCTCATGATCCGGTTTTCGAAGCTCGGGTTGGTCACGTCTTCGAAATTGCTGCGCTTCAGCACATGGACGTAGAGCAGGTTGGTCGTCAGGCTCACGTCCTGGCTGAACCGTGCCCGATAGATCAGCTGGGTATCGATGCCGCGCGCCTGGCGCTTGGCGAAGTTCAGCGGCGCCACGATCAGCGAGTTACCCAGGACCGCACCCGGCAGTTCGCCGTTCGGGCCCGTGCCCGGACCGGCGAAGCGCGTGAAGGCGCTGCAGAACACGTTGTTCAGCGTGGGGAAGTCGTAGCAGTTGTTGAGGATCTGCTGTGCACTGACGCTGGTGATGATGCCGTTCACCGTGATGTCGTAATAATCGACCGTCAGCGACAGGCCCGGCGCGAAGCGTGGCTGGAACACGGCGCCCAGCGTGTACGAGTCGGAGGTTTCCGCTGCCAGGTTCGGGTTTGACCCGCTGACAATCGGCAGCGAGTAGGTAATCGACCCGAGATTAGCTAGATTGCCCGCGCCGACCGCGGTGGTGCAGTTGGCACGACGCGTCGTGGAGCCACCATTGATCGCGGTAATGTTGCAGGGATCGGTGATCGAGCTGAAGTTCGGGACCAGCGGGAAGCCGGTTTCCGACACGTTCGGTGCGCGAACCGCGCGCGCATAGTTGCCGCGCAAGCGGATGTCGCTGATCGGCGACCACTGTACGCCACCGTTATAGGCATAGACGGTGCCCGTGCCGCCCTTGTAGTCCGACACGCGACCGGCGCCGGTCAGCGACAGTTCGTGGAAGAACGGAACTTCCTTCAACAGGGGGACGCGAAGTTCGCCATAGGCTTCCTTCACTTCGAACGACGGCGGATCGAAGACGGGAATCGAAACGGCGTTGTTGAAGCCTTGCGTCGTGAACGGGTCCTGACGGTAGAACGCCTTCTCGCGGCGATACTCACCGCCGATGGCGAAGCCGATCGGGCCGCCCGGCAGTTCGAACAGCTGGCTGAGGTCGCCCGACACGAATGCTTGGCCGACGATCTGCTCCAGGCTGGCCTTGTTCGAGAAGGTGCTGCTGAAATAGTTGATTGCATCGGCATTGCCGGTGCCGGCCCCGAACGGGTTGTACGGGCGGCAGGCGGCAATGTCGGCTGCGAGACGGGCGGCATTTGCGGCACGGTTTGCGACCGAGACGCCATCCGTCCGTGCGTCCGGCACGGCTGCCGACGCATCGAACTGCGACCGGCACTGGATGGCGCCGGTTACCGGGTTGCGACCAGCATCCATCGCCAGCGAGAAGCGCTGGCGGTCGATATAGCCTTCGGTGATCGACGATTGGTCGAACCGGCCATAGTTGCCCGAGATTTCATAGGACCAGTCGTCGTTGAACGTACCGCGTACGCCCAGGACGGCGCGATAGGTGTCGCGACGGAACTTTTCGTCGCGCAGACCGACGTCCAGCAGGTTCTTCGCCAGGATGAAGCGATAGGTGCCGGCGGCGATCGCCGCCCGGTCGGCGGCGCTGAGGTTGCCGGCGGCGGGGCAGGTCACCGTCAAGCTCGGGTTACAGCCCGAATTGAGGATGAGGTTCGAGAGCGTCGTACGGTCCGTCGCGTTCAGGAACGGGTTGTCGATGCGCGGGCGCTCGCGGAAGTCACCGATATTGCCCTGGTTGCCCGAACCCGTCTGGATGAACGACGGTCCGGCATTGTTGCCGACGGCTTCGGTGCGGTTGAACTTGCCTTCGAAGAACACCTCGAATGCCGGGCTGAACTCGAAATGCGACAGCAGGTTGAAGTTGTAGCGCTGCAGTTCGGGCAGAACCGACAGCGTGCGGCCTTCGCGGCCGGTCTGGCCGTTGCCGCCAATACGGTTGGCGTTGATGCCGGTGCCGAACGGCGTGCCGGTCTGCTGGACCAGGCGGCCTTCCGGCGTGAAGAGATAGTTGCAGCTGAACGCCAGACCCGAATTGTTCGGCGCGCCGTTATTGGCCAGCGTCGCGTTGCCGCAGGCGCCGCCCGCCGCATTGCGCTGGTTGATCGGGATCAGGCCGTACGGGTTGATCGTGCCGCTGCGCACGTCGCGCAGGAAGATCGCGTCGGGGAAGCCGTCGCTACCATTGGGCAGGCCACCGGTGTCGGCGTCGACCGTGAACAGGCCGTCCTGCTGGCGGAACGCCGGCACGTCCGATGCGAACACGCGCTCCTGGCGCGAATATTCGCCGTGGAGGGTGATGTTGCCCTTGCCGTCGGCGAAATTGCGGCCGGTCATGGCCGAGATATATTGCGACCCGCCAAAGCCGGCACCGGCGATGCTGGCCGAACCGCGGATCTGCGAACCTTCATAGGAGCGACGCAGGACGAAGTTGACGACACCCGCGATGGCGTCCGAACCGTACACGGCCGAGCTGCCGCCGGTGACGATATCGATCCGTTCAACCAGGTCATTCGGGATCGAGCTGACGTCCACCGAAACCGCGTTCGACAGGATGTCGGCGGCGACGTGGCGGCGGCCGTTGACCAGGACCAGCGTGCGCGACGTACCCAAGCCGCGCAGATCGAGCAGGTTCAGGCCGGCGATACCGATGCCCAGGCCAGGGTTCTGCTGCGAGAAGGTGCTGCGCAGCTGCGGCAGATCGTTCAGGAGCTCACCGACATTCTGGTCGCTGTTCTGGAAGATCACGTCGCCCGCGATCGAGGTGATCGGCACGTCGGCGGTCAGGTTCGGCGTGCGGATGCGCGATCCGGTAACCGTGATGGTTTCGGTAGGTTCTTCCTGACAGATCGCGCGCGGATCGTCCGGCAGGCACTGTTCTCTGGGGGTGGCCGCATCGGCGGCGGTTCCGGTCGATCCAGTCTGTGCAAAAGCAGCATGCGGCAGCAGCGCGACGCTGGCAAGCGCCGTCGCACCGAGAAGTCGGTTTAAGTTCATGATTGGCCCCGTTTTGACCGATACAAGCGTATCGGATTGGCGCCAGAAAATATGGCTACGCGGGCCGACGCAAGACACGTCAGCGCACCAAAATGCTTTAGAAACATGAATGTGACATGAATGTCACATCGCTGTAACGACCTGTTGGCGCGCTGATCGTTGCTGTAATAATTTTATTGCTTTGTGTAACTAAATTACAGGGAAACAGTTTGTTACGTCGGCTTCACCGCTCGACGCACATCGCAATGCCCATGCCGCCACCGATGCACAGCGTCGCCAAGCCCTTCTTCGCATCGCGGCGCTTCATTTCGTAGAGCAGAGTCGTCAGCACCCGCGCGCCCGATGCGCCGATCGGGTGGCCTATGGCGATCGCGCCGCCGTTGACGTTCACCTTGTCCGCGCCCCAGCCCATGTCCTTGCCGACGGCGAGCGCCTGCGCGGCAAAGGCTTCGTTGGCTTCGACCAGGTCGAGGTCCTCGACGCTCCAGCCGGCCTTTTCCAGCGCGCGGCGGGACGCGGGGACGGGGCCGATGCCCATGATCGACGGGTCGACGCCGGCGGTCGCCCAGCTCTTGATCGTGGCCAGCGGTTCGAGCCCGCGCTTGGCCGCCTCGTCGGCCGACATCACGACCAGCGCGGCGGCGCCGTCGTTCAGGCCCGATGCGTTGGCGGCGGTCACCGTGCCGTCCTTCTTGAACGCCGGACGCAGGCCCGACACGCCGTCGACGGTGGCACCGGCGCGGATATATTCGTCCTGGTCCACGACGGTGTCGCCCTTGCGGCCCTTGATCGTGACCGGCGCGATCTCGTCCTTGAAGCGGCCCTCGGCGCGGGCGGCCTCGGCGCGGTTCTGCGACTGGACGGCGAATGCGTCCTGTTCGCCGCGCGTCAGATCATATTGCGCCGCCAGGTTCTCGGCGGTGATGCCCATGTGGTAGCCGTTGAAGACGTCGGTCAGGCCGTCCTTGATCATCGTGTCGACCATCGATCCGTCGCCCATCTTGGTGCCGGCGCGCAGCTGTACCGCATGGGCGGCGAGCGACATGCTTTCCTGTCCGCCCGCGACGACGATCGTCGCATCGCCGGTCTGGATCGCCTGTGCCGCCAGCGCAACCGCGCGCAGGCCCGATCCGCAGACCTGGTTGATGCCCCATGCCGGGACTTCCTTGGGAAGACCCGCCGCCATCGACGCCTGCCGCGCCGGGTTCTGGCCGTGGCCGGCGGTCAGCACCTGGCCCAGGATCACTTCCGACACATCCTCCGGCGCGACACCCGCCTGCTCCAGCGCGGCCGCGATCGCCTGCCGCCCGAGTTCGTGCGCGGGCACCGCGGCAAAGGAGCCCAGGAAACTACCAACAGGCGTACGCTTGGCGGCAACGATAACGACGTCGGACATGGGCAATCCTTCTCCCTGAGGGTTCGCGCGCTATCTAATGGCAGGAACGTCGCTTAGCCAGCGCCCAAGCGGTTCCCACAACACGCCGCGGCCCCGGCTGCCGACGATCATGCCGACATGCCCCGCGGGCACGATCCGCTGGTCGGACAGGCCGATCGCGCTGGCGGCGGGAACGATGCGGTCGCTTTCCGCGACGAATTCGACCATCGGCAGCGGCGGGCGCGGCGACATGATCCGGCCGCCGACACTCCAGCGCCCGCGTCCGGGCAGGTCGGCGTCGAACAGGTCGTCGAACAATTCGCGGCCTGCGGCATAGGGGATCGGCGCGCCGCCATTGGCCCAGTCCTCCAGCGCGATGAACGCCTGCGCCGCCGCGCCGACGGGATCGAGATCGGCGAACCGGACGAACTTGTCGACGGTGCGCGCCGGGTCGATCTGCCAGAACATGGATTGCAGCAATTCCATCGGCAGCAGCCCCAGCTGCTCCACGGTCGTTTGTGCCGCGGTCCACATATCGGCGATCGCGGCGCGCCCGGCCTCGCCGAACCCGTCGAAGCGCCATGGCGTCGCGATCAGCGCGAGCCCGGCGACCGGCGCGAACGCCGCGGCGGCCAGTGCGATGGTGCCCCCCAGGCAATAGCCGACCAGCAGCGGCGGTTCGTCCAGTCCATCGCACAGCCGCGCCACCGCCTGCGCATGGTCGCCCAGGTCCATCGCCCGGTCGGCAGGCGTCGGCGTGCCCCAGTCGACCAGCAGCACCCGCAGCCCCTGTCCGGCCAGCCAGCGCAGCAGCGAATTGTCGGGCGCGAGGTCGAGGACGAAGGGCGGGTTGATGAGCGAGGGCACCACCACCACCGGCCGCCCGTCGCCGCCATAGTCGCGCAAGCGGATGCGTCCGTCGCACGCGATCGCCTCCGGCATCGCCACGCGCGGCAGGCGCGGTGCGTCCTGATACGCTCTCAATCCCGCCAGTGCGCGGGCGCGGGCATGGGGATCCTTAGCGGTTTCGCTGCGCAGCATCGACAGAAACAGCGTCAGCGGGCGCGGGCCGTGTTGCGGCGCGGTATCAAGCGGTGTACCCATCCAGTCATCTTTCGCGCAAAGGTTTTTTCCCATGAAGAAGGCAGCGGCCGACGGCAGCCCCGTCATCATCAAGAAATACGCCAATCGCCGGCTCTATAATACCGAGACGTCCTCCTACATCACGCTGGAGCATCTCGCGGCGATGACGCGCGAGCATCGCGACTTCAAGGTCGTCGATGCCAAGACCGACGACGACATCACCCATAATGTGCTGACGCAGATCATCATGGAAGAGGAAAGCCGGGGGCAGACGCTGCTGCCGGTCAGCTTCCTGCGCCAGCTGATCACCCTGTACGGCGATTCGATGCAGGCGATGGTGCCCGGCTATCTGGAGGCGTCGATGGACAGCTTCCGCCGCAACCAGGAACAGTTCAAGACCGCGGTCGAGGGCGCGTTCGCCCATTCGCCCTTCGCCGAGATCGCCAAGCGCAACCTGGCGATGTTCGAGGCGGCGGCGCATGCGTTCAAGCCGGGTGCGCCGGGCGCCACACCTGCGCCGGGCGCGACCGAAGCCCCGGCCAAGAATGACGAAATGGCCGCGCTGCGGGCCGAACTGGCACGGTTGCAGGACAAGGTCGACAAGCTGGGGTGAGGTTCGACCGATCTATTCGGTTCGAGCGGCTTTGAGTGTGTCGAGAGGCGTCGGTCGAGAATGCCCGCCCGGCGGAACCCCGTTCTCGATACGCGCTCTCGACTTCGCTCGATCGCTACTCGAACCGAACGGAGTGGGGAGTGGGGAGCGGGAAGTGGGAAAGCCGACACCCCCACCCGTTCGTCCTGAGTAGCCGCTGAGCTTGTCGAAGCGGCGTATCGACGGACCGGTGGTTCGGGGCGTTCGGCTTCGCCTAGTCTCTACTCCCCAACGGGGGAGCGTTGGGCCACACAAGCGTTCTCGACGGCCGCTTCTCGACAGGCTCGAAGTTGCTCGAACCGAACGGGGAGTATGGGGGAGGGGACATTGCCTCCCCCACTTCGCTCACTTCGGCTTCAAGAACCGCAGCGTCATCCGGTCGCTCTCGCCGATCGCGGCATATTTCGCGCGGTCGACGTCCTTCAGGCGATAGGTCGGCGGCAGCGTCCATACGCCTTGCGGCCAGTCGGCGGTATCCTTGGGATTGGCGTTGACGTTCGACCGCGCAGCCAGCTTGAACCCCGCCTTGGTCGCGAAGGCGATGACCGAGCTTTCCTTCATATAGCCCGATTTCTCCTCGGCGGCCGCGTCGCGCGCCTCGGGCAGGCGGTGTTCGACCACGCCCAGCACGCCGCCCGGCTTCAGCATGCGGAACATCGCATCGAACGCCGCCTGCGCCCGGTCGGCGCCGCCGAAGCGCCAGTTATGCACGTTGCGGAAGGTCAGGACCTTGTCGGCGACGCCGTCGGGCACGCCCGCCTGTCCGGCCTCCGCCGGGAAGGCGACGGCCTGCGCCTTGCCGAACGCGGTCGCGTCGCGTGCCTGCAGCTTCGTCAGCATGTCCGATGTACGCGGCAGCGGACCGGCGGCGACATAACGCCCCTTTTCGCGCAGCATCGGCGCCAGAATTTCGCTGTACCAGCCATTGCCGGGCCAGATTTCGACCACCGTGTCGGTTGGCTTCACGCCGAAGAAGGTGAGTGTCTCGACCGGATGGCGATAGCGGTCACGCGCCACATTGGCCGGGCTGCGCAGCGGCGACCCGACCGCCGCGGCGAGCGGGCGGCGCGGTGCCTGGGCCGGGGCGGGGGTGAGGGCGACCAGCGCGGCACTTAGGACTGGCAGGAACAGGGCGGTTCGACGCATGGGAGACTCCTGAACGGGAGGAACGGGTGGACGACGCACATCGGTGGTTATGGACGATTGCGGGCGCGGCGGCGATGCTCTTTGCAGTGTCGGTGCTGGCGGAACGTCGCCGTACCCTGCGCCGCGATCCCGACCGGGTCGGCTGGATGCCGTGGACGCTGGTGCAGCTGATCGCCGTGCTGGTGATGGTGTTCGGCGTGGCGATGGCGTTGAAGTAGGGGAAAGTCCGCCGGTTCCGGACGTCGCCGCAGCGAAGGCGGGGCCTCCCCAGTTCCTGCTGCGTGCTACAACCGGGAGATCCCAGCCTTCGCCGGGATGACGCTCGAATCGAAGCGGGTGGATCAGGCTTTAACGCGGTTTCCGATCAGATTGAACCACCGTCATCGCCCTGCGGACAACCGCTCACGCGGCGGGGTGATGTCGGTCCGGGGCTGCGTTGCTCGTCGGTGACGATGCCGATGCATCGCGGCCTCCTCGCGCCTTGTCCCGATCCTAAATCACCTCCGTGCCAGTGATCCAATCTGGTCGGAAATCGCTCTAGTAAAAATTCGCCAGCGTCAGCGAGCGTTCCGCGCCGTCGCACAGCGCCAGCTTCACGACCCGTCCGGGCGTATCGGTGCCCCAGCGCACATCGACCCCGCCATCGGGGGTCAGCGACACCGGCTTGCCCTCAACCGCGCAGATCAGTTCGTCCGCCTTCCACCCGGCCTTCGCCGCCGGTCCGCCCGACATGACATGCAGCACGCGCAGCCGGGCACGGTCATAGCCAAGCAGCAGCCCGCTGGTCGATTTGAGCGGCGGGGGCGGGGCGAACGGGTTGGGGGTGACGACCATCTGCCCGGCGACAGGATCGAGCAGTACGCGGTAGCGCAGCAGCAGCCCGGTCCCGACGCGTCCGGCGACGCGGACCTGTTTGGTGAAGCCGCCATCGCCCTCGATCCGGAGTTCGATCGGGCCGGTCGGCACCCCGCCCAACGCGACCTTGTCGGTCACGGTCATCCCTGCATCGACCACGCCCCCTGCGCCGAAGGCGATGGTCGAGGTCACCCGCGCACCCTTTAGTCCTGCCGCTCGCCACTGGCTGCGCGCGACGCTCAGCGATCCGCCATCGCCGGTATCGACCAGCAGCGGGCGGACGCGATGTTTCCCCAGCGTCGCTTCGGTCAGGTACAGTCCGCTGCCCGCCTGCAGGCTCATCGGAACCCTGGTGCCGGCAAAGGGCATCCGGCCGCTCGGCAACAGGCGGAAGCGGCGATTGGCGAAATCGATGTCGATCGCATGGCGCGCGATCAGGTCGGTGCCGACCAGCACCTCGGCATCGCCCGATGCGCTGGCGAGCAGTTTCGGCAGGTCGATCACCGCGACGCGACCGCCGCTGCGGCTGAACGCACCGAACGCGACCGTTTTCGTCGCGGCCCAGTCGACCCGGATCGCCCCGCCCAGCGCGACGCCGGCGGCAGCATCCTGCGTATCGACGGTCAACTTCGCCCGTCGCGCGAACTCCCGGCTGACCGCGCTATGGTTCAGCCCGGTATCGAGCAGCGCCTGCGCCGCGACGCCATCGATGGTCATTGCAAAGCGCAGATGGTTGGCGGCGGTCAGCGTGAACGGCACCCAGCGCGCCTCCGCATCGGCGGCAAGCTGCCCCTGCGCATGGGCGGCGACGGGCGCGCACAGCAGCAGCGCAAAGGACAGGCGGAGCATCACCGCGCGACTGTAGGCCGGCTAAATCCCCGGCGCTACAGGCATGCCTCCAGCAGCGCCTGGTCGAAACCGTACTGTTTGGCCTTGTCGAGCGTATAGGGGCGCATTCCCATCGAACGGTATTCGCCGATGATCTTGCCGTCGGCGCTCTCGTCCAGATATTCGAACTTGAACAGTTCCTGGGTGACGATCACCGGGCCTTCCATCCCGATCACCTCGGTAATGTTGGTCACGCGGCGCGAACCGTCGCGCAGGCGCTTCACCTGCACGATCAGGTCGACCGAATCGGCGATCTGGCGGCTGATCGCTTCCTTGGGCACCTTGATGTCCGACATCATCACCATGTTCTCCATACGCGCGAGGCATTCGCGCGGGGAGTTGGAGTGGAGCGTCGCCATCGATCCGTCGTGGCCGGTGTTCATCGC
Source organism: Sphingomonas sp. ABOLH (assembly GCF_003951715.1). NCBI lineage: Bacteria > Pseudomonadati > Pseudomonadota > Alphaproteobacteria > Sphingomonadales > Sphingomonadaceae > Sphingomonas > Sphingomonas sp. ABOLH. The sequence goes on from NZ_QQWV01000011.1 coordinate 53,450, forward strand.
CGCCAGCAGGTCGAAACACTCCGACCCACGAATTTCGCCCAGGATGATCCGGTCCGGGCGCATACGCAGCGCGTTCTTCACCAGGTCGCGGATGGTGATCTCGCCTTGCCCTTCCAGGTTCGGCGGGCGCGTTTCGAGCGGCAGCCAGTGCGGCTGTTGCAGGCGCAGTTCGGCGGCGTCCTCGATGGTTAGCACGCGCTCGCCCGGGTCGATCATCTTCGACAGGGCGTTGAGCATCGTGGTCTTGCCCGAGCCGGTGCCACCCGAAATCACGATGTTGAAGCGGCTGGCCCCGGCGACCTTCAGCGCGGTCGCCATCTTGGTGCTCATCGACCCGAAGCCGGCCATCATGTCGATGGTGATCGGCTTGGCCGAGAATTTACGGATCGAGATCGCGGTGCCCTTGAGGCTCAAGGGCGGCACGATCACGTTGACGCGGCTGCCGTCCTTCAACCGGGCGTCGGCCAGCGGCGTGGTCTGGTCGACGCGGCGGCCGACCGAGTTGCAGATGCGCTGTGCGATCTGGAACAGATGCTCCTCGTCGCGAAACGCGATATTGGCCAGCTCCAGCTTGCCCTTGCGTTCGACGAAGGTCTGTTCGGGACCGTTGACCATGATGTCGCTGATCGCCGGATCGGCCAGCAATTCCTCGAGCGGTCCGAGGCCCAGCAGCTCGTCGACCAGCACCTTTTCCAGCGCGAACTGTTCGCGCCGGTTGAGCGTCAGTTTCAGCTCGGCCAGCACCTCGCCCACGATCGGGCGGAATTCCTCGGCGAGCTCGTCCTTGGTCAGGGTCGCGGCGGCTTCGGGGTCGACGCGTTCGAGCAGGCGGGGGAGCACCTGTTCCTTGATGCGGTGGATCGAGGTTTCGAACCCTTCGACCCGGCTGTTGCCGGCCTCACCCGACAGCGCCTGCCGATCGGCGAGGCGCTGCATCGCGTCGCCGACGCCCTGCGGCATCGCGCTCGCCTGTTCGCCGGGCATGGGTTCCAGGTCGCCGCCGGGCAGCGGCACCTGCCCCAGCGGCGGGAATTGCGGGGCGAGGTCGAGATCGGCGGGCCGCGCGGATCCCGATCCCTGCATCGGGCGGGCGACGCCGAACGATGGCCTGCCGCCCGATCCGCCCATTCCGCTGCGCCGTCCGAATGCGTTCACGCCTGCCACCCCATCGAATCCTGTGGAGCGAGCCTAGGCGACAAGATTTTACAACTTCCTAACCACGCGGAACGGCACCGTCCGGACGCAAGAAGGGCGGAGCATGTCGCCATGCCCCGCCCCTGTTGCAGCCGTTGTCGCCCGATCAGATGTGGATCGGCTTGCCCTGCACCGCCATTGCCGCTTCCTTGAGCGCCTCGGCATGGGTCGGGTGGGCATGGCAGGTATAGGCGATGTCCTCGCTGGTCGCGCCGAATTCCATCGCCTGCGCCGCCTGTGCGATCATCGTGCCGGCCAGCGATGAGACGATCCACACGCCGACGACGCGGTCGGTCTTGGCGTCGGCGATGACCTTCACGAAGCCGTCGGTGTCGCGGTTGGTCTTGGCGCGGCTGTTGGCGACGAAGGGGAACTTGCCGACCTTCACCTCGCCCCTTTCCTTGGCGGCTTCTTCGGTGAGGCCGACGCCAGCGATTTCGGGCATGGTGTAGACGACCGACGGAATGACGTCGTGGTTCACGATGCCGGTCTGGCCGGCGATGAACTCGGCGACGGCGACGCCTTCGTCTTCCGCCTTGTGCGCCAGCATCGGGCCGTGGACCACGTCGCCGATCGCCCAGATGCCGTCGACCTTGGTGCGGAATTCCTCGTCGATATCGACCTGGCCGCGCTGGTTGACCGACAGGCCGGCCTTGTCGAGCGCGAGACCCTCTGTGTTCGCGCGACGGCCGATCGACACCAGTACCGCGTCCGCGGTCAGGGTCGTGGCCTCGCCACCGGCCGCCGGTTCGAGCGTCAGGGTGGCGGTGCCGCCATCGACCGATGCCGCGGTGACCTTGGTCGCGGTCTTGAGGTCCATGCCCTGCTTCTTGAACAGCTTGGCCGATTCCTTGCGGACCTCGCCGTCGAAGCCGGGCAGGATCTGGTCGGCATATTCGACAACCGTAACCTTGGCACCCAAGCGGCGCCACACGCTACCGAGTTCGAGGCCGATAACACCGCCGCCGATCACGACCAGATGCTCGGGCACCTTGGGCAGCGCAAGCGCACCGGTCGAATCGACGATCACCGCCGCGTCATTGTCGACCTGCACGCCGGGCAGCGGCGTCACCGACGAACCGGTCGCAATCACGATGTCGCGCGCGGTGACGGTACGATCGCCGACCTTTACGCTGTGGTCGTTCTCGAACGACGCATAGCCCTTCAGCCATTCGACCTTGTTCTTCTTGAACAGATATTCGATGCCACCGGTCAGCTCGCCGACTGCCTTCTTCTTTTCGGCATGCATCTGGTCGAGGTTGAGCGACGCGCCCTGAATCTCGACGCCGAACTTGGCAAGGTGACCGCCGGTCGCTTCCTCGTACAGTTCCGACGCGTGCAACAGCGCCTTGGACGGGATGCACCCGACGTTCAGGCAGGTCCCGCCCAGCGTCTCGCGCCCCTCGGCACAAGCGGTCTTGAGGCCCAGCTGCGCCGCGCGGATCGCGGCGACATAGCCGCCCGGGCCGGCACCGATTACGAGGACGTCGAAGTCGTATTCAGCCATTGGTTTGCATCCCGTCCAAATCGTTTCAGGCGATCACGCGGATCGCACCGTCGCCGGTCGCCCGGCAATTCGCAGCGAAGCGGCGCAGCGCCGGCACCCCCTGCATCACATATTCGAGCGCCTCGGCACCCTCGTCTACAAAAACGTCCGCAAGATATACATCGGCGCGCAGCATGGCCGGAGGATCGTAACGGCGTTCGAGCGTCGCGTCGTCCAGTCGATCGAGCGCGTCGGCGAACGCCCGCATCATGGGCGGGGAGATCAGGCCGATCCCGCCCTCGCCATTCTCGTCTGCGCCCAATTCGGGCAGCGCGGCGATAATGATGCCTAGCGGATGACCGACATCGTCGGCCGATCCGGTGAGGAGGTAGTGGACCGCGTGCCACGCCTTGTCGAAGTCGACGAGGTCGAGATTCTCCACGGCTTCTTCGAACACGAACTCCTCGAACACCGATGGGTCGGCAATCAATCGGTCGAGGTCGGACTGACCAGCCCGACGCAGATAGATCACCATGCCCATCGGTGCTCGCCGTTCCTTAGAGGTCGATCAGCAGGCGCGTCGGGTCTTCGATCGCGTTCTTGAGCGCGACGAGGAAGGTCACCGCCTCGCGACCGTCGATCAGGCGATGGTCATAGCTGAGCGCGAGGTACATCATCGGACGCACCACGACCTGTCCGTTACGGACGACCGGGCGTTCCTCGATGCGGTGCAGGCCCAGCACCGCCGACTGCGGCGGGTTGATGATCGGAGTCGACATCAGCGACCCGAACACGCCGCCGTTCGAGATGGTGAAGGTACCGCCCTTCATCTCGTCCATCTTCAGCGTGCCGTCCTTGGCGCGCTTGCCGAAATCGGCGATCGTCTTCTCGACACCCGCGACCGACAGCTTGTCGGCGTCGCGGATGACCGGCACGACCAGCCCCTGCGGCGCGCTGACGGCGACCGAGATGTCGGCATAGTCGTGATAGACGATCTCGTCGCCCTGGATCTGCGCGTTGACCGCCGGAATATCCTTCAGCGCCATCGTCGCGGCCTTCACGAAGAAGCCCATGAAGCCCAGGCGGACGCCGTGCTTCTTTTCGAATAGGTCCTTGTACTTGGCGCGCGCCTCGATCACCGCCGTCATGTCGACGTCGTTGAAAGTGGTGAGCAGCGCGGCGGTGTCCTGCGCTTCCTTCAGGCGGCGGGCGATCGTCTGGCGCAGGCGCGTCATCTTCACGCGTTCTTCGCCACGGGTCGGTGCAGCGGCGGCCGGCGCAGCCGCGGCCGGGGCGGCAGCGGCGGGCGCTGCTGCGGCCGACTTGTCACCGGCGGCGGCAACGACGTCTTCCTTGGTGATGCGACCGTCGCGGCCGGTGCCCTTGACCTTCGCCGGATCGACGCCGTGTTCGAGGATCGCACGACGCACCGACGGCGACAGCGCGGCGGCGTCGACATTGGCGTCGCCGGCGGCCGGGGCCTGCTGTGCGGCTGCCGGGGCAGGGGTGGCGACAGGTGCCGGCGCGGCGTCCGCCTTGGGAGCCGGCGCGGCAGCGGCACCGTCACCCGATTCGATCGTCGCGATCATCGCGCCGACCGACACGGTGTCGCCCGGCTGTACGGCGTGCGCGCCCATGACACCGGCCACGGGCGCCGGAACCTCGACCGACACCTTGTCGGTTTCGAGGCTGGCGATCGGTTCGTCGGCGGCGACCGCCTCACCGGGCTTCTTCAACCATTCGCCCAGCGTCGCTTCGGTGATCGATTCGCCCAGCGTGGGGACCAGAACTTCGGTTGCCATCGGATCTTCCTCATCTCCCCCGTGTCGGGGGTAATAACACGGTTAGGATGCGGCCTTGCCGGTGGCGCGATCGCCCTCGGCCTGACGGGTGCGGCGGATTTCGTCGCGGACATTGTGGCCGAGCGCATCGGCGACCAGCGCGCCCTGTTCGGCCTGGTGGCGCTTCATCAGCCCGGTGGCGGGCGATGCCGCCGCCGCGCGACCGGCATAGCGGGCACGCGGAACGTTCGAACCGGCTTCGGCCAGCGCTTCTTCGATCAGCGGTTCGACCAGGAACCACGAACCGTTGTTCTTCGGCTCCTCCTGCGCCCAGACCACATCGGTCAGGTTCGGCAGGTTGCGAAGCCGCGCGACCAGCGCGTCCGACGGGAACGGATAGATCTGTTCCACGCGGACGATCTGCGTCGACGTATCGCCCGCCGCATCGCGCGCCTCGATCAGGTCGAACGCGACCTTGCCCGAACACAGCACCAGCCGCGTCGTGTTCGCATCCGCCGGGGCCGACGGATCGGACAGCAGCCGCTTGAAGTGGGTGCCCGGCAGGAAGTCCTCCGTCTTCGACACGACCATCTTGTGCCGCAGCAGCGACTTCGGCGTCATTATGACCAGCGGCTTGCGGAAATTGCGATGCATCTGCCGGCGCAGCAGGTGGAACAGGTTCGCCGGCGAGGTGACGTTGGCGACCTGCATGTTGTCGCCGGCGCACAGCTGCAGGAAGCGTTCGAGACGCGCCGAGCTGTGTTCCGGTCCCTGGCCTTCGTAACCATGCGGCAGCATCATCACCAGGCCGTTGGCGCGCAGCCACTTGGCTTCACCCGCCGCGATGAACTGGTCGATCATGATCTGCGCGCCGTTGGCGAAATCGCCGAACTGCGCTTCCCAGATCACCAGCGCCTTGGGGTCCGCCAGTGCATAGCCATATTCGAAGCCCAGCACGCCATATTCGGACAGCGGGCTGTCGAGCACCTCGAAGCTGCCATGCTCGATGGTCTTCAACGGCACGAACTTATGCTCGTCGGTCTGGTCGACCCATACCGCGTGCCGCTGCGAGAAGGTGCCGCGACCCGAATCCTGACCCGACAGGCGGACGCCGAAGCCTTCCGACAGCAGCGAGCCGAAGGCCAGCGCCTCGGCAGTCGCCCAGTCGAAGCCCTCGCCGTTCGCGAACATGCCGCGCTTGGCATCGAGCACGCGGGCCAGCGTCTTGTGGATCTGGATATTGTCCGGAACCGTGGTCAGCGTGCGGCCGAGCGAATCGAACAGCTTCTGTTCGATGCCGGTGTCGACCGAACGGCGCGATCCTTCCGGGTCCATCGGCGCATGCAGCCCCGACCAGCGACCGGCGAACCAGTCGGCCCGGTTGGGCTTGTAGCTCTTGGCGTTCTCGAACTCGCCTTCCAGCAGCTGGGTGAACTCGGCGGTCTTCGAAGCGACGAAATCGCCGTCGACGACGCCCTCTTCTGCCAGTCGCTTGCCATAGATCTCGCTGACGCCGGGATGGCCCTTGATCTTGGCGTACATCAGCGGCTGGGTGAAGGACGGTTCGTCGCCTTCGTTATGGCCGAAGCGGCGATAGCACCACATGTCGATGACGATGTCGCGCTTGAACTGCTGGCGGAACTCGATCGCCATCTTGGTGGCGAAGGTCACCGCCTCGGGATCGTCGCCGTTGACGTGGAAGATCGGCGCCTGCACGCCCTTCGCCACGTCCGAGGGGTAGGGCGACGAGCGCGCGAACTGCGGGCTGGTCGTGAAGCCGACCTGGTTGTTGATGATGAAGTGGACGCAGCCGCCGGTATTGTAGCCGCGGATGCCGGAGAAGCCGAGGCATTCCCACACGATCCCCTGGCCCGCGAACGCCGCGTCGCCATGGATCAGGACCGGCAGGACCTGTTCGTGCTTTTCGATATCGCCACGGAAGGTCTGTTGCGCGCGCACCTTGCCCAGCACGACCGGATTGACCGCCTCGAGATGGCTGGGGTTGGCAACCAGCGACATGTGTACCGACACGTCGTCGAAGCTGCGGTCGGTCGAGGTGCCGAGGTGATATTTCACGTCGCCCGACCCGCCGATATCGTCCGGGTTGGCGCTGCCGCCGGCAAATTCGTGGAACAGCACGCGGAACGGCTTGGCCATCACGTTGGTCAGCACGTTCAGGCGACCGCGATGCGCCATGCCGTACACGATCTCGCGCACGCCCAGCTGGCCGCCATATTTGATGACCGCTTCGAGCGCGGGAATCATCGATTCACCGCCGTCGAGGCCGAAGCGCTTCGTGCCGACGTACTTGCGGCCGAGGAACTTTTCCCACTGTTCCGCCTCGATGACCTTGGCGAGGATCGCCTTCTTGCCTTCGGGGGTGAACTGGATCGCCTTGTCGCGGCCTTCCATCCGGTCCTGCAGGAACTTGCGCTCCTCCACGTCCGCGATGTGCATATATTCGAGGCCGACATTGCCGCAGTAATTGGCGCGCAGGATGTCGACGATCTCGCGGATCGATGCCCATTCGAGGCCGAGCGAACCGCCCAGATACACCGGCGTGTCGATTTCGGCATCCGAGAAGCCGTAATATTCGGTGCGCAGGTCCTCGGGCAGCTCGCGGCGGGCGAGGCCCAGCGGATCGAGATTGGCGGCGAGGTGGCCGCGCACGCGATAGGTGCGGATCAGCAGCTGCGCGCGGATCGCGTCGCCGGCGGCCTTTGCGACATCGACCTTCGGCGCGGCGGGGGCGGCCGCTGCCGGGGCAGGCTTGCCGCCGCGCGCGGGCTTGGGCGCCGGCTCCATCTGCGTCGGGTCGAGCGCGGCGGTCAGCTCGTCGGTGTCGGTCAGCGGCCAGCGCTTGCTCTGCCAGCTGGGATGCTGGGTCGCACCCTCCAGCCCTTCGAACCACTGGCGCCAGCCGGCATCGACCGACGAGGGATCCTCGCGGTAGCGACCATAGAGCGTTTCCACGAATGCCGGGCTGACGCCGGCGGCGATGTCGAAATCCTGGCCTTCGTAGCCCATGGTCACATCCTGTCCGCTTTTGCCCGGTCGAACCGGGCGGTGCCCCGTGCGGTTCCGCGCACGGGGCAAGTCACCTTCAACCGTTCAGCACTTCGAGCAGCGTCGAACCCAGCTCGCTGGGGGAAGCCGCAACCTTGATGCCGGCGGCTTCCATCGCCGCGATCTTGCTTTCCGCGTCGCCCTTGCCGCCCGACACGATCGCGCCGGCATGGCCCATGCGACGGCCCGGAGGGGCGGTGCGGCCAGCGATGAAGCCGGCCATCGGCTTCTTGCGGCCGCGCTTGGCCTCGTCGATCAGGAACTGCGCGGCCTGTTCTTCCGCATCGCCGCCGATCTCGCCGATCATGATGATCGACTGGGTCTCGTCGTCCGCCAGAAACAGCTCGAGCACGTCGATGAAGTTCGTGCCGTTGACCGGATCGCCACCGATGCCGACGGCGGTCGTCTGACCCAGCCCGGCGTTCGACGTCTGGAACACCGCCTCATAGGTCAGCGTGCCCGAGCGCGAGACGACGCCGACCGAGCCCTTCTTGAAGATCGAACCCGGCATGATGCCGATCTTGCACTCACCCGGCGTCAGCACGCCCGGGCAGTTCGGGCCGATCAGCCGCGACTTCGAACCCGACAGCGCGCGCTTGACCTTGACCATGTCGAGCACCGGAATGCCTTCAGTGATCGCGACGATCAGCGGGATTTCGGCGTCGATCGCTTCGAGGATCGAGTCCGCAGCGAAGGGCGGCGGCACGTAGATGACCGAGGCATCGGCACCGGTCTTCGACTTGGCTTCGGCGACGGTGTTGAACACCGGCAGGCCCAGATGCTCGCTGCCGCCCTTGCCCGGCGTCACGCCGCCGACCATCTGCGTGCCGTATTCCAGCGCCGCCTTGGTATGGAAGCTGCCGGTTTCGCCGGTCATCCCCTGGGTGATGACCTTGGTGTTCTTGTTGACGAGGATGCTCATCTTCGTTTCCCTTGCTGCTCCTGTAACGGAGCGAAAATCAGGTCAGCTGTCCGAACAGATCGTGCCAGCCGGGGTTGTTCTCTTCGATCAGCCGCAACTTTCACTCGCGGTTCCATTTCTTGATCCGCCGTTCGCGAAGCCGCGCCTCTTGCAGATCATCATGGCATTCGTACCAGACCAAGAGTTTGCAGTCGTGCTCGGTCGTAAATCCCTCAACCGTGCCACCGCGATGCTGATGAATGCGCTGGATCAGATTGCTGGTCGAACCGGTGTAGATCGTTCCGTTTCTACGGCTGGCGACGATGTAGACAAAACCTGCCTTCATCTTGCCGCTCCGTCGTATCCCCGCGCAGGCGGGGATCCAGAGCCACGGGCGTTACGCTCTGTTACCCTGGACCCCCGCCTGCGCGGGGGTACGGTACTTATTTACGCCAGCGTCTCGTCGATCCCCTTGCAGGCGACCAGCAGTTCCTTGACCGCGTCTACCGAGACTTGGAGGTTTGCTTTGGCTTCGGCGCCCAGCTTTACCTCGACGATCTTCTCGACGCCGCCGGCACCGATCACGACGGGGACGCCGACATAGAGGTCATCGACGCCATATTCACCGGACAGATAGGCGGCGCAGGGCAGGACGCGCTTCTGGTCATAGAGATAGGCTTCGGCCATCGCGATGCCGCTGGTCGCCGGCGCGTAGAAGGCCGAGCCGGTCTTGAGCAGGCCGACGATCTCGCCGCCGCCGCCGCGGGTGCGCTTGACGATCGCGTCGACGCGCTCCTTGGTCGACATGCCCATCTCGATCAGGTCGGTGACCGGGATGCCCGAGACGGTCGAATATTCGAGCACCGGGACCATCGTGTCACCATGGCCGCCCAGCACGAAGCTGTTGACGTCCTTGACCGACACCTTGAACTCGTCTGCGAGGAAGTGGCTGAAGCGCGCCGAGTCCAGCACGCCGGCCATGCCGACGACCTTGTTGTGCGGCAGGCCCGAGAATTCGCGCAGGGCCCATACCATCGCGTCGAGCGGGTTGGTGATGCAGATGACGAAGGCGTCGGGGGCATTGGCCTTGATGCCCTCGCCGACGGCCTTCATCACCTTCAGGTTGATGCCGAGCAGGTCGTCGCGGCTCATGCCCGGCTTGCGGGCGACACCGGCGGTGACGATAATTACGTCCGCACCCGCGATGTCGGCATAATCGTTGGTGCCGGTGATCGTCGCGTCGAACCCTTCGACGGGTCCGCACTGCGACAGGTCGAGCGCCTTGCCCTGCGGCACGCCTTCGACGACGTCGAACAGAACGATGTCACCCAGCCCCTTGAGGGCGGCGAGGTGGGCGAGCGTGCCGCCGATGTTGCCAGCGCCGATCAGCGCGATCTTCTTGCGAGCCAAGACGTCTCTCTCCGTAGCAAGTCGGGCGCGGTCCTGCCGCGACGCGGGCGCTGTACGGGGTTTTGGACGGCAAAACAACCCTAAAGCGCCCTTTAATGATAATAGATCGCAAATGCAATAGTCGGCAATCAGGGCGGAATTGCGCGGAAGTAGCGAGGTAACTCCTAAAAAATCGCGACCACGGGCTGCGTTCCGTATCCCAAATGCCGATTCGCGCGTAACCGCGGTGCGACTCTGCTGGCAAGCCGCGCGGGCTTTGCTATGCAGGGCGGGACATTCGCGATCGCTTACAAGGTTTCGTCCATGCCCAACGCCCGTATCTACCAGATCCCCAAGAACGCCATGCAGTCGGGGCGCGCCAAGACGCACACCTGGATGCTGGAATTCGAACCGGCCGAGCCGAAGCAGGCCGATCCGCTGACCGGCTGGGCGGGATCGGGCGATACGCGCGAGCAGGTGAAGCTGAAATTCCCGTCGCTCGACGCCGCGACGGACTATGCGACGCGCGAAGGCATCGCGTTCCATGTCGTGCCGGCGCCCGAGCGCAAGCTGAAGCTGCAGGCCTACGCGGACAACTTCAAGTGAGGTTGCGCGCGCTGGCCTTGGTCGCGGTGCTGGCGGCGACGCCGGCGCTTGCCGCGACGCCGATCGCGGGCCGTTATCTGACCGAGGACGGCGCGGGCGTGATCGAGGTGGCACGCTGCGGCGACAAGGTCTGTGGCCGGCTGGTGCGCATCATCAAGGCGACGCCGGGCGCACCGACCACCGACGTCAACAATAGCGACCCGGCGCTGCGGTCGCGGCCGATCCTGGGGATGCCGATCCTGTCGGGCTTTGCCGATGCCGGGAGCGACTGGCGCGGGCGCATCTATGATCCGCGCAACGGCAAGAGCTACAAGTCGATCGTGTCGAAGAACGCCGACGGGTCGCTCAAGGTACAGGGCTGCATCGCGATCTTCTGCCAGACTCAGGTGTGGAAGCCGGTGCGGTAGAATTTAGTTTGCTATGTCGCCCGTATGCCAGCGTTGCAGTTGAGCGATGCGGGCGTAGATTTCTTCGAGTTCTTGCGCCTTTTTGAATGCATCATCCGCCAATATGTCGCGAAGATTGGTGATGACTGCGGCCGTCCCTTGCATATTGACGGTTGCGGCATTGTTGTTGGTAGTGCCGTAGTCGATGTCGACGCCAACAATGCAGTTTGCGCCCAACGATCTCGCTTTCATGGCGAGAAGCGACCTGGCCGCGGCTTCTCCTTTGTTGACCTTGTGGCTCATGCCGGAGTTAACATTGACCATCCCGGCGAAATCAGAAAATCCTTGAGTAAATTCGTTGAAGAACCCGGTTCCCACAGTAATATTGGCTGTTACTAGGTTCTTTAAGCGAATATCGGCGGTCGCCGGAAGCCATGACATCGTAAGCATAGGAAAGTCCGTCACTCGATCTTGGGCAAGTGCGGATTTATCGGCAAGTTCCGAAAGGATGGCTTGTTTGGCTTGCGCTTCGGGCGTCGTCCCGCATTTGTAGCACAAGCCGCTGTAATTCGTGCCCATGATAAGATTGACGAACGTCACCGTCTCGCTCGATTTACGCTCGTTGGCAGATTTGAAAGTCGAGCCGGGCGTAATTGCAGACCCGCAATTTTGGCATTCATCGGCCAAGTTTATGTGCTCCTATTTCAAAGCTAATCTTATCCGATCTGCATCCTGCCACAAGCGTGAGGTGATGTGCAGTCGTGCGTGAGTATCAGCAATTTATGCCGCCAGCGTGGTGGCCGGTACGATGATCTGCGGCAGGATGCGGAAGCCCGGTCGCGCAAGCAGATAGCCCTGGATGTAGCGGATGCCGAGGTCGCGCAGTACGGCATATTCCTCGGCCGTCTCGATCCCCTCGGCGATCACCTGCATGCCGAGCGAGGTGGCGATGCGCACCATGCCCTCGACGATCAGCCGGCGCGGCACGCTGACGTCGATGCCGCGGATCAGGTCCATGTCGAGCTTCAGATAATCGGTCTGGAAGTTCGCGAGCAGCCCAAGGCCGGCATGGCCCGCGCCGAAATCGTCGAGCGCGGTCGCAAAACCCATCGCGCGATAGGTGTCGACGATGGTGCGGACATGGTCGGTGTCCGCCATCTCCTCATTCTCGGTGAATTCGAAGATCAGCCGGTCGGTCGGGAAGGCGTGGGTCCGTGCGGCTGTCAGCGTCGCCTGGATACAGGCTACGGGCGAATAGACCGCGTTGGGGAGGAAGTTGATCGACAGCCGTGCGTCGGTGGACAGGATGCCCGCCTTGACCGCGCCTTCGATCGCCGCCGTGCGGCATTGCTGGTCGAAGGCGTAGCGATTGTCGGGGGTCACCTGCGCCAGGATCTGCGCGGCGCCTTCGCCGTTCCGGCCGCGCACCAGTGCCTCGAACGCGAAGGGCAGGCCGGTATCGGCGTCGACGATCGGCTGGAACGCCATCGCGATCGCGAAATCGGGCTGGTCTTCGCGGCAGCCCCTGCATCCTGATCGCGTCATTGGGTGATCCCTTCGCACGCTGGCGTAGGGGAGGGAGGTTTCGGGGGTGTTAATGTGGATATGGGTGACGTAAAAAAGGCCGGAAGGGGGTGTCCCTTCCGACCTTTTTCTGTTGGGGTTTGGATCCCGCGACGGCAAAGCCGCCGCGCGTCGGTCGGGTGACAGGCACCCGCCGGCCGGATCGATGTGAGTCCTGCGCGAGCCATCGCTCGCGCAGGCCACATTCGATCAGAAGTCCATGCCGCCCATGCCGCCCATGCCGCCGCCGGCAGGCATCGACGGAGCCTTGTCTTCCGGCAGTTCCGAAACGGTGGCTTCGGTGGTGATGAGCAGGCCGGCGACCGAGGCCGCGTTCTGCAGCGCGGTGCGGACGACCTTGGTCGGGTCGATCACGCCGGCGGCAACCAGGTTCTCATACTGGTCGGTCGAGGCGTTGAAGCCGAACGAGGTGTCGTTCTGGTCGAGCAGCTTGCCCGAGACGACGGCGCCGTCATGGCCGGCATTCTGCGCGATCTGACGCACCAGCGCGGTCAGCGACTTGCGGACGATGTCGACGCCGCGCGTCTGGTCGTCGTTCACGCCGGTCACGCCTTCGAGGGCCTTGGTCGCGTACAGCAGCGCGGTGCCGCCGCCGGGGACGATGCCTTCTTCGACGGCTGCGCGGGTCGCGTGCAGCGCGTCGTCGACGCGGTCCTTGCGCTCCTTCACCTCGACCTCGGTCGCACCGCCGACCTTGATGACTGCGACGCCACCGGCGAGCTTCGCCAGACGCTCCTGCAGCTTCTCACGGTCATAGTCCGACGAGGTGACTTCGATCTGCTGACGGATCGCGTCCGTGCGGCCCTTGATCGCGTCGGCTTCACCGGCACCATCGACGATGGTGGTGTTGTCCTTGTCGATCGTGACGCGCTTGGCGGTGCCGAGCATGCCGAGCGTGACGGTCTCGAGCTTGATGCCGAGGTCTTCGCTGATGACTTCGCCCTTGGTCAGGATCGCGATGTCTTCGAGCATCGCCTTGCGACGATCGCCGAAGCCGGGCGCCTTGACCGCTGCGACCTTCAGGCCGCCGCGCAGCTTGTTGACGACGAGGGTCGCCAGCGCTTCGCCTTCGATATCCTCGGCGATGATGAGCAGCGGACGGCCCGACTGCACCACCGCTTCGAGGATCGGCAGCATCGCCTGCAGCGACGACAGCTTCTTCTCGTGGATCAGGATGTACGGGTCGTTGAGTTCGACCTGCATCTTTTCCGGGTTGGTGATGAAATAGGGCGACAGATAGCCGCGGTCGAACTGCATGCCTTCGACGACGTCCAGCTCGAATTCGAGACCCTTGGCCTCCTCGACCGTGATGACGCCTTCCTTGCCGACCTTTTCCATGGCTTCGGCGATCTTTTCGCCGACTTCACGGTCGCCATTGGCCGAGATGATGCCGACCTGCGCGACTTCCGACGAACCCGACACTGGCTTCGAGCGCGACTTCACGTCCTCGACCACCTTGGTCACGGCGATATCGATGCCGCGCTTCAGGTCCATCGGGTTCATGCCGGCGGCAACCGACTTCATGCCTTCGCGGACAATCGCCTGCGCCAGCACGGTGGCGGTGGTGGTGCCGTCGCCCGCGATGTCGTTTGTCTTCGAGGCCACTTCGCGCACCATCTGCGCGCCCATGTTCTCGAACTTGTCCTTCAGTTCGATTTCCTTGGCGACCGACACACCGTCCTTGGTGATGCGGGGCGCGCCGAACGACTTGTCGATGACGACGTTGCGGCCCTTCGGCCCCAGCGTGACCTTCACCGCGTCGGCGAGGATGTCGACGCCGCGCAGGATGCGTTCGCGGGCGTCACGACCGAATTTTACGTCCTTGGCTGCCATGGTGGCTACCCTTTCAAATTCTGGAAGTTTGCGAAGGTGGCGCGAAATGAGGGTTCACGCCACGATATAAGTAGCGAAAGGAAACTTATTCTCAGCCAACGATGCCGAGAATGTCGCTTTCCTTCATGATGAGCAGGTCTTCGCCATTGACCTTGACCTCGGTGCCCGACCACTTGCCGAACAGGATGCGGTCGCCGGCCTTGACGTCGAGCGGAGCGACTTCGCCCTTGTCGTTCTTGGCACCGGCGCCGGCGGCGACGACTTCGCCTTCCTGCGGCTTTTCCTTGGCCGTATCGGGGATGATGATCCCGCCGAGCGTCTTCTCTTCGGCTTCGACGCGGCGGACGAGCACGCGGTCGTGCAGCGGACGGAAGTTCATGCGCGATTCCCTTTTGCGATAACTGAACATGTCTTGGCACTCGCCCGTGGGGAGTGCCAGCGCCCCGGATATGTGGAGCCGTTCAGGTGCCGTCAAGCGGCGCGGGAACAAATTTGATGCTGATGTGTGCCGTGCGTCAGACGGAGCGCACCAGGCCGAGTTTCTCCCGCCGCCGCCAGCGATCGACCAGCAGCAGCGCGACCGCCAGCAGCCCGAAGGCGAGGCCGATCCACACGCCGACCCCGGCGAGCGGCGTCCAGAAGCCGAGCGCCACCGATACCGAGAAGCCGACCGCCCAATAGCCGATCAGCGCGATCACCATCGGCACCCGCGTATCCTGCACCCCGCGCAGCACGCCGGCCGCCACCGCCTGCGCCCCGTCGGCCAGCTGGAAGATGGCGGCGATCGCCAGATATTGCAGCGCCAGTGCGATCATCGCCGCATTGGCCGGCGCGTCGACATCGACATAGACCGACAGGAAGGCGCGCGGGAACAGCCAGAGCAGCAGCGCGGTGAACCCCATGAAGCCGGTGCCGACCGCCAGCGCCGACCAGCCCGCGCGCGCCATCCACAGCCGGTCGCCCGCGCCATAGGCCATGCCGACCCGGATCGTCGCCGCCTGCGCGATGCCGAAGGGCACCTGGAACAGGAAGGCCGCGATCTGCAGCGCGATGGCGTGGGCCGCGATCTCGGTCACGCCGATCCGCCCCATCAGGAAGCCGGCGGCGGAGAACAGCGCGCCTTCGAACGTCATCGTCGCGGCGATCGGCACGCCCAGCACGACGATCTGGCGCAGGCGCGACCCTTCGCCGCGCCACCAGTTGCCGAACAGGCGAAAGCGCCGCAGCCGCCGGTCGACCACGAGGACGGCGGCATAGGCAAGCATCATCGCGATCGCGGTCGACAGGCTGGCGATCGCCGACCCCTCCAGCCCCAGCGCCGGAACGCCGAGATTGCCGAACACCAGCAGCCAGTTGGCGAAGATCGACACGCCCAGCCCCATGGCGGTGATCGCCATCGCCCAGCCGGGCCGGCCCAGCGCCGAAGCGGTGATGCGCATGACGGTGCCCGCCAGCGCCGGGATCATCGCCCAGAGCAATATGTCGAGGAACGCATCGGTCCGCGCCGCGACCCGCGCATCCTGTCCGGCGAAGAGCAGCAGCGATTCGCCATGCGCCATCAGCGCCATGAAGGGGATGCTGCCCAGCACCGCGATCCATGCCGCCATGCGGAAGGAGCGGCGGACCTCGCGCACCGCATGGCGCCGCTGGCCCAGTTCGGCGGCAATGATCGGCGCGGCGGCACCGACCAGCCCCGACATGGCGAACAGAATGACGCCATAGACATAGACGCCCAGCGTCGCGGCGGCGAGTTCGACCTCGCCCAGTCGCGCGACGAACACCACGTCGACGGCATAGACCGCCATCTGCAACAGGTTCGCGCCGACCAGCGGCGCGGCGAGGCGCAGCGTCGAACCCAGTTCGGCGCGGGCGGTCGCGGGCGCGGCGGGGGCGGCGGCGTTGGTCATGGGGGGGCGTGTAGTCGGTTGGGCGCGGGGACGCCAGTTTCGGGGGCAACTCCCTAGTCATTCCCGCGAAGGCGGGAATCCATACACGCCGACGTTTCGGCAGGAACCGCGCAGGTAGCGTTTATGGACTCCCGCCTTCGCGGGAGTGACGAGGGGGGTATGCTTGTCGGTAAAGGGGGGTGGCACCGGCTGAACGAGTTTTCGTCACCCCGGACTTGATCCGGGGTCCCGCTTCTTCTTCTGGCGCGGGAAAGAAGCGGGACCCCGGGTCAAGCCCGGGGTGACGATGGACGAGGGCAATTCGTCAAAGGTCGATCGGTCCCGACACGCGCTGCTACGACAGGGATGCCCGATGACCTTTGCCCCTTTTCCGGTTAGGACGGGGCGATGACCGACGATGCCGATCCCCGGCCGACGCGCGCGCCGCGTCGCGATGCCGCCCGGCGGCGCGATGCGCTGATCGCTGCTGCTGCCCACAGCTTCACGACCCATGGCTATGGCGTGCCGCTGGAAACCATCGCGGCGGCCGCGGGGGTCGGGCGGGCGACGCTGTACCGCAATTTCCCCGACCGGGCCGCGCTGGCGCTGGCGATCTTTTCGCGTGAGGCCGACCGGCTGGAGGAAGCGCTCGACCCGTCGCTGCCGATCGCGCAGACGATCGAGGCGATGGTCCGCAACGGCGCCGACGCGCTGGCGCTGAAGGCCCGGATCGCGGCCGAACTGCACCTCGACCGCGCCAACATCTCCCGTTTTCAGGAGCTGCGGCTGCGGATGGAGCGGATCCTCGCCCCCGCGCTGGCCGCCGCACAGCAGCGCGGCGAGGTGGCGATCGACATCACCCCGCGCGACCTGCTGTTCACGATCCGGATGGCCAGCAGCCTCGTCCAGCCCTATATGACCGAGGGTGAGGTCAGCCTGCAGCTGGCGGCGGCGTTGCGGCTGTTGCTGAACGGCCTGCGTCCGCGCTGACCGGATCGGTCCAGCCAAGGCCCAGCGCCTTGTTCACCGCGATATAATATTGGGTCAGCTGGGCGCGGGCCTGCGTCACCGCGGCGGTCGCCGACAGCTGCTGGCGTTCGACGTCGAGCTGGTCGATCAGCGTCGTCGTGCCCGCCGCCACGCGCTGGCGGTTGAGCGCGGTGGCGCGCCTTGCAGTCGTCTCCGCCTGTACCAGCTGGCCCAGCTGCCGGCGGCTGTTGCCATAGCGCGACAAGGCGGTCTCCGCATCCTGCAGCGCGTCGAGCACGGTCTTGCGATAGGCCGCGTCCGCCTGATCACGCTGCGCCTCGCTGACGCGGGTGGCGGCGCGGGCCTTGCCGAAATCGAGGAACGACCAGCTGAGCGAGGGCGCGGCGATCGCGGCGATGTTGCCGAGGTCGAAGATATCGCCGGGCGAGGTGCCGCCCAACCCCAGCAGGCCGAGGAAACGGATCCCGGGCAGCTCGCGTGCCCTGGCCACGCCGATCCCGGCGGTGCCGGCGGCAAGCTGGCGTTCGGCGGCGCGGACGTCGGGCCGCCGCGCGATCAGCGCGGCCGGGTCGCCGACCGCGACCTGTGCCGGGGGCAGCGGCACGAGCGCGACGGGGCCGAGGGTCGCGTCGAGCGCGCCCGGCGTGCGGCCGGTCAGCACCGCCAGCTGGTTGCAATATTCGTCGCGCTGGGCGGCGAGCGGGATCGCCTGCGCCCGCGTATTGTCCAGCTGGGTCTGGAGCCGTTCGACCGACAGTTGCGACGCGGTGCCGGCGGCGAGGCGCTGGCGGGTGAGGGTCAGCTGCTGTTGTTGCAGGCGGGTGGTCGCGTCGCTCAAGCCGATGCGGGCCTGAACGTCGCGCAAGGCCACATAGGCCTGCGCGACGGCGGCCGACAGCGATACCTGTACGTCGGCCAGATCGGCGAACCGGGCGTCCTCGGTCGCGCGGGCCTGTTCGGTGCGACGCCGGCCGCCGCCGAACAGGTCGAGTTCCCAACTGGCATTGGCGCCGACATTGTAGAACTGGACATCGGTGCTGCCGCTGCCCGGCTCGATCGGGGGCAGGCGCGCGCCGAGCACGGTCGCATTGGCGCTGACGCTGGGCAGTTGCGCGGTGCGCTGCTGCGTCAGCTGGGCCTGCGCCTCGCGCACGCGGGCAAGGGCAAGGTCGATGCTCGGGCTGTGTGCCAGCGCGTCGTCGACCAGGCGGGTGAGCAGCGGGTCGTTCAGCCCCTCCCACCAGCGCGCGAGGCCGGGGGCGGCGGTGAAGGCGGGGTCGGTCGCACGGGCGAACGATCCACGCCGTACCGCGTCGCCTGCGGTCGCGGGCGGGCCGGCATAGTTCGGGCCGACGGTGCAGGCGCCGAGCAGCAGCAGGGCGATCAGGGAAAGGGGTCGCGTCGTCATCAATGCACCGTCGCCGGTTTGGCGCCCTTGGGCAGGGGGCGGAGGAACAGGACGAGGGGCAGGACGCAGAAGGTGCCCATGCCCATGATCCAGAAGATGTCGTTGTACGTCATGGTCAGCGCCTCGGCCGAAATCTGTTGCGCGAGCAGCCGAAGTCCCACCGCCGGATCGCCGACCGCGTGGCCGAGCTGCGCGACATAGGTCTGCACCTCGGGGCTGTTGGCGTTCAGCGTCTCCTCCATCCGGCGCGAATGGAAATACATCCGCTGGTCCTGCAGGATCGAGATGCCGGCGAGCGAGAAGCTGCCGCCCAAATTGCGGAAGGCGTTGAACAGGCCCGACGCATCGCCCGCATCCTCGGGCGGGACCGAGCGGACGCAGGCCTGGCTGAGGAACAGCATGCACAGGATCTGGCCGACGCCGCGCAGCAGCTGCGACGCGGTGAAGTCCGGGCCGGAGGATTGCGCGGTGAGGCTGGCGTCGAGCAGCGCGGCGGTGCCCATGATCAGCAGCCCCATCGACACCGCGATGCGGATGTCGATCCGCTTCAGCAGGATCGGGACCATCGTCATCAGGATCAGGCTGGGGATGCCCGACAGCAGCACGACCTTGCCCGCCTGCAACGCATTATAGTTCGCCAGCGCGGCGAGGAACTGCGGGATGGCATAGCTGGTGCCGTAGAGGACGACGCCTAGCACGATGCCCATCAGGGCGACCGCGCCGAATTGCCGGTCGAGCAGCAGCTTGAGCTTGATGATCGGGCGCCGCGCGGTCGCCTGTCCCCAGAACAGCAGGACGAAGCCGACCGCGCTGGTGAACGCCATCCAGCGGATGAGTTCGGAATCGAACCATTGTTCGCGCTGCCCGTCCTCGAGGAACACGGTGAGGCCGCCCAGTCCCAGCGCGAGGCCGGCGATGCCCAGCCAGTCCGCCTCGCGGAACAGGTGCAGCTTCGCCTTTTCATGCGGCAGCCCGACCAGCAGCAGCGTGACGAGGATCGCGCAGATCGGCACGTTCAGGAAGAAGGCATAGTGCCAGCTGATATTCTCGGTCAGCCAGCCGCCGACCAGCGGCCCCAGCACCGGCCCCAGGATCGCGGTCACGCCGAACACGGCGATGCCGACCGGCTGCTGGTGCGGCGGCAGGCGCTGGGCGATGATCGTCTGCGCGGTCGGGATCATCGCCCCGCCGGTGAACCCCTGTCCGACGCGACCGACAATCATCATCGGCAATGTCGTGGCGATGCCGCAGATGACCGAGAAGATAGTGAACAGTCCGGCGGCGATCAGCAGGAAGGTCCGCATCCCCAGCATCCGCTGCAACCAGCCGGCCATGGGGATGATGACGATTTCGGCGACGAGATAGGCGGTAGCGATCCACGTCCCCTCGGTCCCGCTGGCGCCGATCTCGCCCTGGATGGTCGGCAGCGCCGAATTGACGATCGAGATGTCGAGCGTCGCCATCAGCGCGCCGAGATTGCCCGCGATCACCGCCAGCCATGCCGCAAGATCGGCCCGCTGTGGCGGGGCGGCGGTCACGGCCGCGCTGGCCATCTCAGCGGCCCGCCTGCTCGCGCAGTTGCTTCAGCTCGTCGCGTGCGCTGCGGGTGTCGACGGTGACCGTGACCGATAGACCGGGAACCAGCAGGCGGCGGGCCTCCGGTGTCGCCTCGATCGAGACGCGCACCGGCACGCGCTGCGTGATCTTGGTGAAGTTGCCGGTCGCGTTCTGCGGCGGCAGCAGCGAGAATTGCGCGCCGGTGCCCGGCGCAATGCTTTCGACCCGGCCCTTGATGTGGACGCCGTCGAGCGCATCCACGTCGATCTCGACCGGCTGGCCCGGGCGCATCAGCGCGAGCTGCGTTTCCTTGAAATTCGCGGTGATATAGAGCCGGTCGAGCGGCACGACCGACATCAGCCGGGTGCCGGCCTGCACGAACTGGCCGATGGTCACGGTCTTGTCGCCGATGCGGCCGGCGATCGGTGCGGTCAGCTGCGTCGCGCCGACATCGACGCTGGCGGCGGCGAGCTGCGCGCGGGCGGCCTGTCCCTGCGCGCGGCCCTGCGCGACCTGGCTTTGCAGCGAGGCGACGCGGCGCTGCTGCGCGGCGACGGCGGCTTCGGCGGCGCGGACATTGTCGGCCGACTGGCGCGCGGTGACTTCGAGCTGGGCCAGGGTCTGGCGGGTTTCGGCGCCCGAAGCGGCGAGCGGGCGGTAGCGCGCGACTTCGCCGGCGTCATAGGCGGCCTTGCTGCGCGCGGCGGCCAGCTGGGCGCGGGCCTGATCGATCGCGGCATATTGTTCGGTGATCTGCGCGCGGGCGGTATCGGCCTGCGCGCCGGCGACGGCGATCTGCGCCTCGGCCTGCGCCGCCCGCGCACGGGTGTCGCGCGGGTCGATGCGGACCAGCGGCTGGCCGGCGGTCACGTCCTGATTGTCGCGGACCAGCACTTCTTCGACATAGCCCGAAACCTTGGGCGCGATCGTCACCATGTCGGCCTGCACGGTGGCGTCATTGGTCTCTTCGAAGAATTTGCCGTTGTTCTGATAGTCGATGTACCACCAGCCGCCGACCACCGCCGCGACCACGACCAGCGCGATCAGGATCCATTTGGCCCGGCCGTTGCCGCGCTTCGCCTCGGTCGCTTCGTCCGCCGGCTGATTGTCGTGCTGTTGGTCGCTCATCGGTCGCCTGGGTCCGCCCTGTCCGGCCGCCCGTCGCGGCAGACCCTGTATTAAGTGGACGATTTGTCCGGATCAAGGCGGGCTTGGGTGCGGCGCACAAAAATTCAGGCAAAGATGCGCGGATCGGCCATGCGCAGCGTGGCAAGGATGGTGGCGATCACCAGCTGGTCGTCATGGTGCAGGAAATGCCCGCCAGGCAGGCCGACGACCTGCGCAGGGCTGCCGCGGAGCGTCGGGCACAGGCTGTCCGATTCCTCGCGGCCATAGATGCAGATGACCGGTGCCCAGTCGAGCGTACGCATCGCCGCGGAGGGACGGGCATCGGGCGTGCCGTGATAGAGGATGCCGGTGGGGTCGGAGCGGAAATAGACGGTTTCGGCAGGCACAACGACGCTGATCGCCGCGACTTTCGCGCGCAGGTCGGCGGGCAGGTCGGGGGCGGTGGCCGATACCATGTCGGCGCCGAACGACTGACCCATCAGGATCACCCGCTGCGCCCCGGTCCGTGCCAGCGCGGTGCGGATCGCGTTCGCGACGATCGCATCGACCTGTTCACGGGTCTTGCGCGTGCCGAAATTGACCGGGGAGCTGACCCCGACCACCGGGATGCCGTGCGCGGCGAGCGCGGGCACGACCTCGCTGCCCAGACCGAAGCGCAGCCCCATGTCGCCCGAGATATAGACGGCGGCGACCGCCGGATGCTTTCGGCCCCCGTCGAACAGGCGCAGCGACTGGCTGTCGATCAGATGGAGCGCTGGGGCAGCGAGACCGAGCAGCACCAGCAGCCCGGCAAGGAGCGCGCCGATGCCGAAGCGGCGGCGCAGGCGACGACGACGGTCGAGGCGGTTCATGGCTGGGATACTTTCGGTTCGGGCGCGAGGGTGTCGGCGGCGGGAGCGGGGGGCAGGTAGAGCGCGGGCTGGGGCCGCGAGATCAGGCGGGACAGGTCGCGCAGGCCCCGCAACAGGCCGACACCGCCGGGCCCGGCGATGTAGCGCGGCTCCCATCCCGGCGCGAACTTCTCCTTGTAGGTGCGCAGGCCCCGGAAACCGTAGAAGCGCTCGCCATGGCGGAAGATGAACGCCGCCGCCTTGGCCCATGCCGGAGCGAGCCGGCGATCCTCGATCCCCGACAGCGGCGCCATGCCGAGCGAGAAGCGGGCATAGCCGTGTTGCTGCGCCCAGAGCATCAGGTTGACGAGCAGATAGTCCATCGTGCCGGGCGGGGTGTCCGACCGGTGGCGCATCAGGTCGACCGACGCCTCCTTGCGGTTTTCGGTCAGCCACAGATTGGCGAAGGCGACGATGCGGTCGTCGATCGTCACCACCGCCATGTCGAAGAACGACAGATAGGCGCGGTCGAAATGGCCGAGGCTGAAGCCCTTTTCCCGCTGTGCCTTGGCCTGGAGCCATTCGTCGGAGACCGATTCGAGTTCGTCCATGATCGGGCCGAGTTCGCTGGCGGCGACGATGTGCATCCGCGCGCCCTTGCGCGCGACCGCGCGTTCCGACTTGCGCAGCGCGCGCAGGCGGGGGGTGTCGAGGGTGAAGCTGGTCAGATCGACTACGGCATCCTCGCCATATTTGACGATGCTCAGCCCCATGCCGATCGCGATATCGAGCACCGGCGACGAAATCTGATAGAGCAGCAGCCGCCCCTGGTCGCGGTCGGCGAGGTCGCGGAGATTCCACAGCAGCTCGCCCCATGCCTCGCGCGGGCCGACCGGATCGCCCATCACCACCCAGCTGGCACCGTGGACCTGGTACATGACGAAGGCGTCGCCGGCGTCCGACAGCAGGAAGCGCTTGTCGCCGGTCAGCGCCAGCATCGTGTCGGTCCGGTTCGCGCTGGCGAGGATGCGACGCACGGTCACCGAATCGACCTCCGACAGCGCGCTGCGGGCCGCCGTCGCGGTCGGCGACATCAGCCGCCAGACACAGGCACCGGCGAGCATGACGATGACGCCCAGCGTCGCGCGCAGGAAACGCGGCGCATCGCTGTGCAGCGCAAACTTCCACCACAGATTTTCGGAATAATCGACATGGCGATAGGCGAAGAAGCCCGCCCAGATCGTCAGTGCGATCACGGCGGCGACCGACGCGACCCAGCCGGGACCGACCGGTTGCCCGGTGAGGGCCGTGCGGCGGTAGAAGGCGCTGCGGGTCCATTGCAGCAACGCGGCGACGGTGAGGCAGGCGGTCGCCTCCTCATAATCCAGCCCCTTGAGAATCGAAAACAGCGCGGCGGCGATCAGCAGCGTGCGGGTGGCGAGGAACGCGCCGTCGAGGCGACGATAGAGGGCGGGGGCGAGCAGGAGCAGCGCGGTGCCGGTCAGGCTGGCAGCGATCGAACTGAACTCGATCATCGGCAGCGGCAGGATGGCGGCGAGGTCGCCCATGCGGGCGCGAACCGAGGGGAGCGAGCCGGACAGCAGCAGCATCGCACCGGCCATGAAGGTCGCGACGCTCAGCGCCAGCGGAGCGACTCCGGTGGCGACGGCGCGGACGCCCGAGAGGAAGCGGCTGGAGCGGCGGCGCTGGCGCGCACCTTCGTGCCACGCCAGGACGAAGACGCCGAAGCCGAGCGGCAGGAGGTAATAGAGCACGCGATAGGCGATCAGCGCGGCGAACAGGGTGGCGCGGTCGACCGGGACCACCGCCAGCACGACCGCTTCGAACACGCCGATGCCGCCCGGGACATGGGTGACGACGGCGGCGACGATGCCGAGCGTATAGGCGAGGATGAAGGCGGGCAGCAAAGCGGGCGCGGCGCCGGGGATCAGGACGAACAGCGCGGCACTGGCGCAGGCGATGTCGACCAGCGCGATGGCGATCTGGAGGAGGAGCAGACCGGGGCTTGGCAGGGGCAGGGTAAAGCCGAACAGGCGGATCGGCGCGCGCACGACCGCGCAGGCGCCGAGCAGCGCGATCGTCAACACGGCGATGCTCCAGCCGGCGGCCTGGACTTGCGTTGCCGACAGTTTCAGGCCGGCAAGGTCGAGCGCGCCCGGGTGCAGCAGCAGCGCGACTCCGGTGACGCTGACGACTCCGGCCCAGAAGGTGCCGCTGGCGATGGCGACGACGCGCGCGACGTCGGGGCCGTCCAGCCCGGCGGCGCTGTAGATGCGGTAGCGCGCCGACCCGCCGGTCAGCAGCGCGAGGCCAAGATTGTGGCTGAGCGTATAGCTGGTGAACGAGGCGAGTGCGGCGGTGCGCCAGGGGAGCGGGCGGGCGATGGTATGCAACGCCAGCAGGTCGTAGAAGGTCAGCGCCAGATAGCTTCCGGCGGTCGCGAGCAGGGCGAGGACGATCTTGGTCACCGACAGGTCGTGCAGCGCGGCGCGGACATCGGCGAAGCGGATCTCCTGCGTCAGATGCTGGAGCGCGGCGAAGCCCAGCGCGATGAGGGCAAGGACGACCAGGACGCCGATCGGCGTGCGATAGCGATCGAGCAGGCGGCGCAGCTCAGCCATGCGGCACCTGTTCGATCCGCGACCAGCTCTGGGTCCGGCAGAGCATGCCGCCCCACATACAGCCGCGAATCCGGAGCGTATCGGGGCGGGGCAGGTCGATGCGCGAGGCGAAGCGGCGGCCCATGTCGGGCACGAACACCGTGCCGGTCCACGCTCCGCTGCCATCGGCGGCGTAATCCTCGAGCAATTCGGTGCCGAGCAGCCGGTCGACGCCGCCATCCTTCGCATCGGCGCGCGCGGACGGGCTGGCCCACACCACCCAGCCGCACAGATGCGCGCCGCACGGACCGGTGCGGACCGCGACATTGTTGTGCGGGCTGAGCCACAGGCCGGCGGGCAGCTGGGCCGGCGTGTTGGCCGCGGCGGGCATGGCCAGCGCCAGCGCCGCGATTCCCGCCCATCCGCGCATCGTTCGATTCCCCTTCATGGGGAAGGGCGTAGCGAATGGCGGGTTGCCGGCGGTTCAGCGGGCGCTGAACAATCGGTAATGTTTGGGGGCTTTTCGTCATTCCCGCGAAGGCGGGAACCCATAACCGCCAACGGCCGAGAAGGAATCGCTAGCGTCGGCGTATATGGACCCCCGCCTTCGCGGGGGTGACGCATGGGGCGTGCGCCTACCGGTTCAACGCGTAGGTGATGATGAAGCATGCCGCCGTCAGCAGCAGCATCGCGAGGATGAAGGTCGCATCGGCGATCCGCTCCAGCCAGTGCAGCCGCCTGGTGCCCTGCACCCTGAGCGCGAAATAGGAGCTGAGCGTCGCGATCAGGAAGAGAAGCGCGTCGACCGAGAGCAGGTCGTCGGCGATCGTCTGGCGCGCGCGCATGGTGATGGTGACGTGCAGCAGCCCGATGCCGGTCAGGCAGACGCCGACCATCGCCGAGGCGATCGGGCAGATCATCCGGCAGGTGCGCTCATCCAGCGCGATGCGGCGGCGATGGGCGGAGGACGGGGGAGGTTCGCGCTGATCCATGGCGCCGCATGGCACCCCTGCCGGGTGAGTCGTCAAGCGCGAAGCGGTGCCGATTCGCCGCATGGCATGTGGCGGCAAGGCAACGCCATCGGCGCAAATCGGGGATTTCGCGCATCATATCGCCAAAGCGCATTCGGTTCGCTATGGGGCGCATCGCCGAACCGCGATGCCGACGCGTTGGGCGTGCGACGCTCCCGAAGAGCTGTCACACTTCGCCGATAGGGCGACACGTTCATTCGGCAGGGGAATTTCGATGACGAGCGCAGCGCTGGAGCGGGATGGACGCCCCGGCCCGAAACTGGACGACGGCTTCGGCCGCGCCGGTACGTTTGGATTCGCCACGGCGATCGTCGCCGCTCTCGGCTATGTCGTCTACAACGTCTATCACGATGCGGCGGCGGCCAGCGTCGATCCGCTGACGCTGATGCCCTTCGCGCTGCTGGTGCTCGCGCTGATCATCGCGCTGGGCTTCGAATTCGTGAACGGTTTCCACGACACCGCCAATGCGGTCGCGACCGTGATCTACACCAATTCGATGCCCGCCCATGTCGCGGTGGTGTGGTCGGGAGTGTTCAACTTCCTGGGCGTGCTGATGTCGACCGGCGCGGTCGCGTTCGGCATCATCTCGCTGCTGCCGATCGAGCTGATCCTGCAAGTGGGGTCGTCGTCCGGATTCGCAATGGTGTTCGCGCTGCTGATCGCGGCGATCGTGTGGAACCTCGCCACCTGGGCGCTGGGCATTCCGTCGTCGTCGTCGCACACGCTGATCGGGTCGATCATCGGCGTCGGCGTCGCCAATGCGATCCTGCAGGGGCGCAACGGGTCAGCCGGGGTGGACTGGGACAAGGCGACCGAGATCGGCAAGGCGCTGCTGGTGTCGCCGATGATCGGCTTCGGCGTCGCCGCGCTGCTGTTCCTCGCCATGAAGACGCTGATCCGCAACCGCAAGCTGTACGAGGCGCCGGTCGGCGACACGCCACCGCCGCTGTGGATTCGCGCGCTGCTGATCTTCACCTGCACCGGCGTCAGCTTCGCCCACGGGTCGAACGACGGGCAGAAGGGCATGGGCCTGATCATGCTGATCCTGATCGGCACGGTGCCCACCGCCTATGCGCTGAACCGCGCGGTGCCGGCACAATATGAGGCGCAGTTCGCGACCAACAGCGCCGCCGCGGTGCGCGTGCTGACGCCGCAGGGCGATGGCGCGCTGCCCGACGACGCGACCGCGCGGTCGCAGGCGCAGCGCTACATCACCGACCGCAAGCTGACCGCCGAAACCGTGCCCGCCGTGACCACGATGGTCGGCGCGATCGAGCAGCAGGTCCGCGAATATGGCACGCTGGCCAAGGTGCCGGCCGCCGTCAGCGGCAATATGCGCAACGACATGTACCTGACGTCGGAAGCGGTGAAGAGGCTGGCCAAGGAGCCGACGCTGTCGCTGACCGAAGGCGACAAGAAGGTGCTGACCGAATATCGCGGGTCGCTGGACGCCGGCACGCGCTTCATCCCGCTATGGGTCAAGGTCGCGGTCGCCTTCGCCCTGGGTCTGGGCACCATGGTCGGGTGGAAGCGGATCGTGGTCACGGTGGGCGAAAAGATCGGCAAGACCCACCTGACCTATGCGCAGGGTGCGTCGGCCGAACTGGTGGCGATGGGCACGATCTTCGGTGCCGACAGCCTCGGCCTGCCGGTGTCGACGACGCATGTCCTGTCGTCGGGCGTCGCCGGCACGATGGCGGCGAACCGGTCGGGGTTGCAGATGTCGACGGTGCGCAACCTGTTGATGGCATGGGTGCTGACGCTGCCGGTGTCGGTGCTGCTGTCGGGGTCTCTGTACCTGCTGCTCAACCGGATCTTCTGACCTGCGCGACGGGGAGCGACGCATGCCGACCTCCCCGCCGCTGCGTCGCGACCCGGTCGCGTGGGTGATCCTGATCCTCGTGTGGTTTTCCTGCGCGTGGTTCGGGTCGTGGGAGTTCAACCCCAACAACGCCGTCCGCATGTTCGCCACGCTGTCGCTGGTCGAGGAGGGCGACGCCACCATCGACGAATATGCCGCGCTGACGATCGACAAGGCGCATTTCGGCGATCATTATTATTCGGACAAGGCGCCCGGCATCACCGTGCTGGGCATCCCCGCCGTCATGGTCGCGAATGCCGTGTCGGGCCAGCGCGCCAGCGATTTCGTGCCGGGGTTCGAGAATCGCGAGTTCAACCGTTTCCTCAAAATTCGCATCCGGCTGGTGGCGATCACCATCTGCGCGGTCTTGAGCGCGCTGGCGGCGATGCTGCTCTACGATCTGGTGCGCAGGGTTACCCGCGATGTCGAGGCGGGGGCGGTCGCGGCTTTGTCCTATGGGCTGGGCACGACGGTCTGGGGATGGTCGACGACGATCTTCGGCCATGCGCCGGTCGCCGCGCTGCTGGTGATTGCGAGCTGGGCGGTGTGGCGCGGGACCGGGCCGGGGCGGTCGTGGTTTCATGCAGTGGTCGCGGGCCTTGCGCTCGGCTGGGCGGTGCTGATCGAACATTCCGCGCTGATCGCCGGGCTGCCGGTTGCGGGCTATGCCTTGTGGCGGCTGCGGTCGCTGCCGCGCGGGGAGGCGGTGCGGACCGTTGTCGTCGCGCTGGCGGTCGGGGCGAGCGCGCTGGTGGTGCTGGTCGGCTATAACCTGATCGCGTTCGGGACGGTGTTTCGGCTCGGCTATTCGGGGGTCACCGACTTTGCCGGCATGCAGGAGGGGTTTTTCGGGCTGACCTATCCTAAGCCCTATGTCCTGTACGAACTGACCTTCGGCGAGCGGCGGGGGATATTGTGGGTCGCGCCGATCCTGATCGTCGCGCCGTTCGGCATCGCGATGCTGGTGCGCGATCCGGCGACGCGGGCGATCGGCTGGTTGGCGGTCGCAGGGGCGGTGGTGCCGTTCCTGATCAACGCCAGCTATTATTACTGGGACGGCGGCAACGCGACGGGGCCGCGCCACGCGCTGCCAGCGGTCGGGTTCCTGTGCATCGGTATCGGCGCGTTCTGGGCGCAGGCGACGCGCTGGTCGCGAACCGCTGTCGCGGTGCTGCTGGCCGGGTCGGTCGTACTCAACATGGCGATCGCCAGTGCCGAGATCACCGCGCCGGGGGGCGAACCGCGCGCGCTGGCGGTGGCGGTGTTCCGCGAGCGGTTCGATCCCGGCTATCTGCGGACGGTGGCGGACGAGTGGTTCGGGTACACGCCGTGGCAGGGGCTGGCGATCTGGGCTGCGGTTGCCGGGGTGCTGACGGTCGCGTTGGCCGGGTTGGTTCGGCGGGCGAAGGTAAAAGAAAGATAGGGGTCCGCGCGGAGGCGCGGAGACGCGGAGGGGTTGCGCCTGTAGCAACCCTCTCCCGCGCCAGCGGTCTCTTTCCCGTTGCAACGGGAACAAGCGTCTCCCGATCGCGCGGCATTCGCCTGGAACGCAACGCCTCCGCGTCTCCGCGCCTCCGCGCGAACCCCTATTCCGCCGCTTCCGCCTGCGGCACCGGGATGGTGAAGCCGAACCGCGCCTCCACCTCCGGGTCGAGCCAGGCATGGATATGCGCGCGGTCGGTGTCGGAAATGTCGGCATAGGCGGTGGGAGTGAAGGGGCGCTTGCCCTGCCCCTTGTAGCTGTCCTGCGACACGAACGGGTCGGCCATGGGCAGGCCGGTGGCGGCGGACAGGTCGGCGATCACGCCGGCGGGGTCGGCGACGAACGCTTCATGGCTGAGCAGCGCGACATGGTGCGCGCGGTCGTGCAGGCCGCTCCAGTGGCGCAGCTTCGCCGTACGCTTGGCGAGCGGGTTGGCGAAGCGTTCGCCGGTATCGGGGCAGCGTTCGTGCAGCATCTCGCGCCCCAGCACCGGATGGTCGTCCTCTACCCCCCAGAACTCTTTGTCCCAATAGCTGTGCCACGGCGCGCGGATGAAGTCGGAGAAGCCGAGCGCCTTCAACTCCGGATGGGCGTGCCAGGGCTGGCGATGCAGGCTGCGCACCCAGTCTACGGACTCGCGCGCGACCGCCAGCACCATCACGTCGCGCGGGAAGAGCACCTGTTCGGGCACGAACCAGTGTTTGAAGCCGTAGCTTTCGGTAAAGGCGGCGCGGCCGAGATTGGCCTCGATCGATCGGATCAGGACGTTGGTCCCCGAACAACGCTGTCCATAGACCTGGATGGCGCGGATCGGGGTATCGCCGCGGCGCAGGATGGAGAGGCCGGCACGCGGGGTCGTCCAGGTCGACATGCAGTTCATATTCCCATGCGAATCATCGGAAATCATTGTGATCCCGAAATAATTTTCGCTTGTCGGGGCTACGCAGGGAGCCGGCAAGGGTTCCCGGCGTTCGTGCAGCCAGACGGGTTTCTCCGGGGGACATATGACGACGCGGCCGATCACCTTCTTCATCCATCATCAGGGGCGTGGCCACGCCAACCGGGCGATGGCGATCATCCGCGAGCTGCCCGCCGACCGCCGCGTGACGATCCTGTGTGCGCGGCCCGAATTGTTCGACGGGTTCGACCGGCCGGTCGATCTGGTGCAACTGCCCAACATGATCGGCGCGCCGGTGCCGACGGCCGCGCTGTTCGATCAGCCGACGCCGGAAGTGCTGCATTGCGTACCGCTGGGCGTGGACGCCACGCGGCGGACGATGCGCACGATCCTCGACCATCTCGACGATGCCGCCCCGGCCTTGTTCGTGGTCGATGTATCGGCGGAGATCGCGCTGATGGCGCGGATCGCCAGCGTGCCGGCGATCAAGATCCGCATGCATGGCGACCGCACCGATCCGGGGCATCTGGGCGCGTATCAGGCGTGTGTCGGGCTGCTGGCGCCGTTCGACGAGAGGATAGAGCAGGACGACTTCCCCGACTGGGGCCGGGCCAAGACCTGTTATACCGGCGGGCTATGCACCACCACCGATACGGTGCCGACCAAGGCGGAGGCGCGGGCGCGGCTGGGGATCGATCCGGAGCGCGAGGTCGTGCTGGTGCTGACCGGCGGCGGCGGGGCGGGGACGCCCTATGCGCCCCTCACCATGGCGGCGCGGGCGGTGCCGGACGCGCTGTGGCTGGTGGTCGGACCGGTGCTCCGCGAGGGGCATGAGACCGATTTCGGCAATCTGGTCGAGAAGGGCTGGGTCGACGGTGTGACCGACCACATTGCCGCCGCCGATGTCGTGATCGCATCCGCGGGCGACAATACGGTGCATGAGATCGCGCGGGTCGGGCGGCCCTATATCTGCGCGCCCGAATGGCGGTATTTTGCCGAGCAGACGCGCAAGGCCGACCGGCTGGCGGAAGTCGGCGCGGCGGTGGCGCTGCACCAGTGGCCGGGGTCTTTGGCGCCGTGGCGCGGGTTGCTGGATCAGGCGAAGGCGCTCGACCCGGCGGCTTTGGCTTCGCTGTACGACGCGCAAGCGGCGGCGCGGGCGGCGGATTATATTGAGGGGCTGGCGGTGCGGCTCTGGGCTGACTGACGCGCGGCACGGGCGAACAGCGCGGCGCTGGCGAGCCATAGCACGCAGAAGAAGGCTGTGCCGCACAGAGTCGTGCGAACGCCGACCGGGCCGGGTGTCGCCCAGCCGGCGGCGAGGCCGGTCAGCCCGATGGCGAGCTGCGTCGCGGCGGCGGCGACCATGGCACGGGCGACACCACGGGGGCGGAGGCGGGCGAGGAGCGTACCGCCGACCGCGACCAGCAGGACGAGGCCGAAGACCGCGTTGACGTCGTTATCCTCGCTGCCGAAGAACCCGACCGCCGCGTTGATCCACACCAGCAGGAACGCGGCGGCGACCGCGACCAGCGTGCCTGCACGATAGGCAAGGCCGGTCGACGCGCGCTGGCCCAATTCGATCGCGCCGCCTGCTACGCCGAGCATGACGGCCGCGAAGACATAGTCGGCGGGCGTCCATGGCGCGCCGGCGACGAACGGCACGGCGAGCAGCGCGGCGGCGGCGCTCCAGCCGAGCAGGTGCGGGTTGATCGAACGGGTCATGGGCGGTCCTTTCGCGGTCTCTGCCGGAGGGTATCGCAGGGCGATGTCGGCTGCGAAGGGAGGGGTTGTGCAGATTTGGTGGAGAATTATCGGCTCGTTCAAGCATGGCCGTACCCCCGCGCAGGCGGGGGTCCAGAGCCGCAAGCGCCGCGCTTCGTTACCCTGGACCCCCGCCTGCGCGGGGGTACGAAGAAGGAAGGGTGACGATAGGGTAGCTAGCTGAACAGCGCATCCTCGCGCCGGCTGGCGGTGATTTCTGCCAGCGTCGGCGCGCGCAGGCGGTCGATTGCGTCGCTGTCGGTGCTCCAGCGGATCAGTCCAGCCTGTGCGAACTGGCCCAGCCAATAATCCATGCACCACCGCCCCCAGCGTGCGCGGAAGCGGGTGGCGTTGCGCAGGATCGCGTCGAACTGGTGCAGCGGAGGGATGTGAACGGCATGGTGCTGGTGATAGGCGACCGCGCCGCCGACCCATGCCATCGGGATACCGGCCGCTTCCAACCGCCACGCAAAGTCGGTTTCCTCGCCGCCATAGCCGACATAACCGGTGTCCATGCCGCCCGCCGCGTCCCATGCCGAACGGGGCAGGGCGAAGGACAGGCCCCATAGCTCGCCATGGCTGGGGACGGGGCGGATGTCGTCGTCGGCGAGCGCGGGCTTGGCCGGGTGGCGGACGCCGCGTGCCGGATCGAATGCGCCGGGCGGCAGGTAGCGGACCTCGCCCAGATAGACGCCGGGCGCGGTGTCCAATGCCTGTTCGTAGCGTTCGACCAAGGTCGGCGAGGGCACGCAATCGACGTCGAGGAAGATCAGCCGCTCGCCGCGCGCGGCTGCTGCGGCGGCGTTGCGGGCTTCGGCGAGCGGCATCGGGTCGCCGGGTACGAAGACTTCGCGCACCGGTACGCCGGGGTCGGGCAGGCCGGCGGGCGCTTGCGGCTGCATATAGGCGATGACCAGCTCGTCGGGCTTGCGCGTCTGTGCGGCGATGCCGGACAGCAGGTTCGCCAGTTGCGCGGTCCGCCCGCGCACCAGCGTGCAGACCGAGATCACGCCGACAGACGCTGCGCCGGTTGCCCGCGGAAATGAGCGACCCCCTCCATGATGCCGAACGCATAGCCGCGCCGGGCGACATAGCTGTGGGCGAGGTCGGGACGCTGCGCCAGGCCGTCGGAATAATTGCCGACGATGATCGCATGGGCGCAGGCGCGCAGCATCTCGACATCGTTGCCGCTGTCGCCCGCGACGATCACCTGATCGCGTCGCATCTGCGCGCGGCGGCGGACATAGTCGACCGCCGTCCCCTTCGACGCGGCCAGGGGCAGGATGTCGAGATAGCGGCCATGGCTGTGGATCACCGATGCGGCAAAGCCAGCGCTGGCGAGCAGGTCACGGACGCGTTCGGCAATGTCGGGTTCGCCACCGGTGAAATAGCTCAATTTGTGGCTGCGCTGTTCGAGCGGGCTTTGCGGGCGCAGCTCGCCCTGTTCGGCCAGCAGGGCGGCGATGGCGGCACGATCCCAGCCGGCGTCGATGATCGCGGTCCACGCATCGTCGCGGGCGTACACGCCGCCATGGATGCGGTGGTAGATTTCCGATCCGACCGAGGTGATCATGACGGCGGGCGGTGCGACCTGGTTCTGGGCGAGGATCGCCAGCGCGCTGTGCAGGCTGCGCCCGGTGGCGATGCCGAACAGCATGTCGTGCTGGTCGCCATGCCACAGGTTGAACGCCTGCGCCGCCTCGGTCTCGCCCAGCAGCGTGTTGTCGATATCGGAGATCAGCAGCAGGCGCGGCGCCTCGATCGCCGGAGCCGGCGGCGAGATCACCGCCGACGCGAGTTCGGCATAGCGCGCGACATGGCCGTCCCAGTCGTACAGCTCGGCCGCCGTCGCGCCGGCGTGCGAATAGGTGTCCCATAGGGCATCGTCGGACAGGATCTTCAGCATCGCCTGCCCGATGGCATGCGGGTCGCGCGGGTCGACGAGGATGCCGTTGTTGCAGCCTTCGATGATGTCGTTCGGCCCGCCGCTGTCGGTCGCGACCAGCGGCAGTCCCGATGCCGCCGCCTCCAGCAGGGTCAGGCCGAAGGGTTCGTTGAGCGCGGGATTGACGAAGATGCCGCGCTTGGCACGCGCATGGGCGTAGATGGCGGGGACTTCGTGCGGGGCGTGGGTCTTGGGAATCGCGACCGATCCGTAGAGGTCGTAGCGGTCGATCAGCGCGAACAGCTCGGCCATGTTGCCGGCCAGTTCGGGTTCGAGGCTGCGCGGATCGTCGCGCGTGCCGGCCACGATGACGAGGTTCGCGGCGGTCTGTAGCGCCGGGCAGCGGCCATAGGCATGGACGAGGGCAGCCAGGTTCTTCTTGCTGACCGGGCGGGCCAGCGCGAGGATGACGGGCTTCGACGGATCGGCGAGGAAGCGGTCGATCCGCGCATCGACCAGCGCGTCGGTGCAATTGCCGGCGAACAGCCCGAGGTCGCTGCCCGGCGGGATGATGCGGATGCGGCCGGGATCGTAGCTGGGATAGCCGGCATATTGCACCTCCGCCTCGTCGCGCGAGGAGGCGATGATCGCATCGGCATGGGCGATGGCATGATCCTCGATTGCGATGCGGCGTTCGAGGCCGGCGGTTTCGGCGCAGTCGGTGCCGAACGCCACCTGCTTGACGCGGCCCAGCGAATGGGCGGTGAAGATATAGGGAATGCCGAGCCGCGCCTTGACCGCCGCCGCCACCGCGCCGGCATCGGCATAATGGGCGTGGATCAGGTCGGGACGGCGGTCGAGCGCCGCGATATGCGCGACCAGTGCGTCGACGAAGCTGTCGGTCTCCGTCCACAGCGCTTCCTTCGGCAGATAGGCGTCGCTGGCCGAGCGCAGGCGGACGATGCGCGTCGTATCGTCGATGATCTCGCTTTCGCGCCAATAGCCTTCGCCCAGCGGCCCGCCACGAAAGGCTCTGGTGACGATTTCGGTCCGCGTGATGCCCGGATGCCGGCCAGTCGCGGCGACCAGATCGAGGAGGTAGCGGATGTGGCCGCCGGTATCCGCCGTCACTCCATATTCCACCTCCCGCGCGCGAAGACATCCCTGCAGGGCGAGGTGGAGGATGAACATTACGGAACTTTCCCGTTGAAAAACGCGGACTTATTGCCGCCCTGACAGGAACCGTTGCCGCTTGGCTTTGTTCCGGTGGGCGATGGTATCCCCGCTTCGCATCGCGCAGATCGCCCCGGTCATCTACCCTACGCCGCCGCGCGGTACCGGGGGCACCGAACGGGTCGTGTCCGACCTGACCGAGGCGCTGATGGCGATGGGCCATGACGTGACGCTGATCGCGCCCAGCGACAGCGTGACCACCGCGCGGCACCTGTCGGCGCATCCCAGCCTGTCGGCGCTGGAGGCGTATCACGGCCCGGTCGCACCGGGCGTTCCTGCCGCGCTGGAGGCGGCGCAGCTGGGGCTGCTGGCGCAACATCTGACCGAGTTCGACATTGTCCATTGCCATGGCGAATTCGCCCATGCCGCGGTGCTGGGCGACCGGATCGGGCGCAGCCTGACGACAGTGCACTGGCGGCTCGACGAGCTGGACCGCAAGTTATTCTTCCACAGCTTTCCCGAATTGCCGGTTGCGGCGATTTCGCAGGCGCAGGCGCGCGACTTGCCGCGCGCGAACCGCGCCGGGGTGGTGCATCACGGCATCCCGGCCGAGCGGTTCGTGGCCGGACAGGGCGGGGAAGGCGTCGCCTTTATCGGCCGGATGACCGACCAGAAGCGGCCCGACGTCGCGATCCGCGTGGCCCGCGCCGCCGGGCGGCCGATCCGGCTGGCAGGCGGGATCGATGTCGGCAATCCGCGTTATTTCGAGGAGCGGGTCGCGCCGCTGCTGGGCGACGATGCGATCCATGTCGGCGAGGTCGACGACCGCGCGAAACAGGCGCTGCTGGGCGAGGCGGCGGCGCTGCTCTTCCCGATCGACTGGCCCGAACCGTTCGGGCTGGTGATGATCGAGGCGATGGCCTGCGGGACGCCGGTGATCGCGTGGGATCGCGGCAGCGTGCGCGAGGTGGTCGAGCCAGGCGTGACCGGCTTCATCGTGAAGACGGAGGAAGAGGCGGTCGCCGCGCTGGCGAAGATCGACACGATCGACCGGGCGCGGGTGCGCGCACGGTTCGAGGAACGCTTCACCGCGACACGCATGGCGGAGGATTATGTGACGCTCTACCGGCAACGGATCGCCCTCGCATCGGGAGCGGGCGCATGAGGATCGGGCTGCTGACCTGGGCCTATCCGCCCGAAAAGAGCGGCCTGTCGCGCGCCGCGTGCGAAATCGCCCATGCGCTGGCCGAAGCGGGGCATGACGTGCGCGTCGTCACGATGGACCGGACGGGCCGCAGCAGCAGCGATGGCGTGGAAGTGATCGGTGCGGCCGAGGACGGGTGGTTCGCCCGGCTGCGGCGCTGGCCCGGCATCGGCCATCTCTGCGGCCCGGCGATGGTCGCGCGGACGGTGCGGCGGCTCCATGCCGAGCGGCCGTTCGACGTGATCGAGGCGACCAACTGGTATGCGCCGGGCCTGTGGGTCGCGCTGACCGGGCCGGCACCGCTGGTGACGCGCAATTCGACGCCGGTCGCGACCAGCGCGGCGAAGCCACGGACGCTGCGCGACCGGATCGACCGCTGGGCGGCGGTGACGCTGGAGGCATTGTCGGCGCGGGCGTCGGCGGGGCTGATCTCCAATACCGAGGCGCATGGTGCCAAGGTCGCCGCACTCTATGGCACGCAGCCGCCGGGGCCGGGCCATGCGGTGATCGGCCTCAGCCTGCCGCCGGCGATCGTCGATGCGGGGCGGGCGGCGCCCTATCCGCCGGGCAACGACGTGCTGCGGCTGTTGTTCGTCGGGCGCAACGAACCGCGCAAGGGGACCGATGCGCTGATCGGCGCGCTGCCGGCACTGGCGGCGGAGGCGGATGCCGGCACGCTGCCCGACTTCCGGCTGACGATGATCGGGCTGCACCGGCAGGAACTCGATCGGTTACCGCCGGCGGCGCTCAAACGGATCGACAGCTATCACCGGGTCGAGGACGACATGCTGCATGCGTCGCTTGCCGGGGCCGATATCGTCGTCGCGCCGTCGCGCTACGAGAGTTTCGGGCTGGTCTATCAGGAGGCGATGACCTTTGGCCGGCCGATCGCGGCATGTGGCGAAGACCCGAGTGCGCGGCTGTTCGTCGGCGGCAGCGGCGCGGGGTTGCTGGCAGACGACTGCACCGCGGACGCGCTGGGCGCGATCTTGCGGCGGATGCTGCGCGACGACGATCTGCGGCAGGCGTTATCGACCGCGGCGCGGGTGGCGGCGGGACGCTTCACCCGCGCCGGCTTGGCCGGGGAGACGACCGCCGCTTATGTCGCGGCGGTGAACGGGCGCAGCAGCGCGGCTTCGTCGCCGGGGCGTCCGGCGCCGGCCGACATGGCCTCATAGACCCGCGAGCGTTCGATCACGCGGGCGCGGACGAGGTGATGGTCGATCGCCCCGGCCAGCGCCAGCGACGTGCGTTCGAACGGCACGACCGGGCGTTCGTGCACGGTGCCGGCGAAGCGGATGTGCGCGCGGGTCAGGCGATATTGGATGTCGGGCCACAGCGCGGATTGCGCGCCATCGACCAAGTTGCGGCGCGGCAGCCCCAGCGCCCACAGCCCGTCCCGATCCGCCGCTTCTGTCAACCAGCCGAGCGCGGCCAGCAGCGCAGCATCGGGCGTCTCGTCGCTGTCGAGTTGTAGCACCCAGCCGTCCGCCAGCGCCTGCACCCGGTTGCGCTGTGCCGCGAAGTCGCCGTTCAGCGGATGGGCGTGGACCTGCGCCCACGGCACCGCCTGCGCGAGCGATGCCGCATCGTCCGGCGTGCCGTCGAGCAGGACGATCGGGCGGGGAAAATGCGGCCGCAAATCCGTCAGCATCGCGGCGGTCGCATCCGCTTCCCTCGCGCGGGCGATCATGCCGAGCGTTACGGCATGCGGACATGGCGTGGCGGGTTCGCCGTCGACCAGTCCGAGCGCCCAGGCGGCGTTGCGCCGGGCATGGGGGGCGAGCGCGAAGCCCCGTTCCGGTGTGCCATCGCGCAGGCTTTCGGCGATAGCGTCGCGTAGCGTCGCGGCGTCGAAAGCGAGAGTGGCGACCACCAGACCGCAATGGGTGCATTCCGGCAGCGCGCGGTCGTGCCAGCGGTCGTTGCCGCAGATCGGACAGCGCGGCCCGGCGATCGCTTCGGTCATATGGCCACCCTCTTGCGTTACGGTCAGCGGGAACGCACGACAGGCTCGGCAGTTCGCCGGTGACAGGGCAACGGGGACGAACATGGACACGATCATCGTCGCGGGCGCGACCGGCGATTTGGGCGGGCGGATCGCGAAAGCCGCGGTCGCGCGCGGGGCGAAGGTGCGTGCGCTGGTCCGCCCCAGCACCGCGGCCGGCCGGATCGCCGCGCTGGCGAGCATCGGCGCCGATCCCTGCCCCGTGGATTTCGACGATGCGCAGGCGCTGGCCCATGCCTGTCGCGGGGTGGTGTGCGTCGTGTCGGCGCTGAACGGGCTGGGCGAGACGATCCTCGATACCCAGACGAAGCTGCTCGACGCGGCGCTGGGCGGTGGGGCGGCGCGGTTCATCCCGTCGGACTTTTCGATCGACTATCGCGCGTTGCCGACCGGCAAGAACCGCAATTTCGACCTGCGTCGCGCGTTCCGTACGCGGATCGACACCGCGCCGATCCTGGCCACGTCGATCTTCAACGGCGCGTTCGCGGACATGCTGAACGGGCAGATGCCGTTGATCCAGCGGCGGGTGCGGCGCGTGCTGTACTGGGGCGACGCGGACGTGAAGTTCGCGCTGACGACCAAGGACGATGTGGCGGCCTATACCGCCGCCGCCGCACTCGACCCCGCCGCGCCGCGCAACCTGCAGATCGCCGGCGCCGAGGTCAGCGCGCGCGATCTGGCGGCGTTGATGGGGGAGGTGACGGGCAAGCCCTATGGCCTGTTGCGCGCCGGGTCGCTCGGCGCGCTGGAGCGGATGATCGGGGTGACGCGACGGCTGTTCCCGGCGCGCGACCAGGTGTTTCCGGCGTGGCAGGGGATGCAGTATCTCCACAACATGTTCGACGGTCGTGCGCCGAGCGGGCCGGTGGATAATGCGCGGTACGAAGTGGCGTGGACGCCGTTGCGGAATGTCGTGAAGGAACAATGACGTATCCCCGCGCAGGCGGGGATCCAGGGTAACCGGGCGGCGCGCTATTGGCTCTGGACCCCCGCCTGCGCGGGGGTACGATCAGTTTTCGGGGGAGAAGGAGGCGAGCGGTAGCACCATCCCCGCCACCACGAACCAGCATCGGTCGACCGCCGCCGCCACCGCCTGGTTGAGCCGCCCCGCCTCGTCGCGAAACGCGCGGCCCAGCGGATGGTCGGGCACGATGCCCAGGCCCACTTCGTTGCTGACCAGCATCAGCGGGTGCCGCGCCGCGCCGATCGCCGCGATCAGCTCGGCGCTATGCCGCGCGACGTCATGCCCGCCCAGCATCACATTGGTCAGCCACAAGGTCAGGCAATCGACGAGCACCGGCCCCGTAGCCGCACCAATCGCCTGCGGCAGGTCGAGCGGACATTCGACCGTGCGCCAGCCGGGTCCGCGATCCGCGCGGTGGCGGGTGATGCGGTCGGCCATCTCCGCGTCCCACGCCTCCGCCGTGGCGAGATAGGTCCATGGTCTCGGCAGCGCTTCCATCGTCGTCTGCGCCAGCCGGCTCTTGCCCGAGCGCGCGCCGCCCACGAACAGGGTTGTCGTCGCCATCTTGTCCTGTGCCCCGATGCGCTCTAAGGGCGCGGATGCGACAGGTTCCCAGAAATGGGATGAAAAGGGAACCCGGAAGCGCGTTTGCGACGCGCCATCCGGGGCTGCCCCCGCAACT
The DNA here is from genome assembly GCF_003951715.1 of Sphingomonas sp. ABOLH. Taxonomy (NCBI): domain Bacteria; kingdom Pseudomonadati; phylum Pseudomonadota; class Alphaproteobacteria; order Sphingomonadales; family Sphingomonadaceae; genus Sphingomonas; species Sphingomonas sp. ABOLH. The sequence goes on from NZ_QQWV01000011.1 coordinate 93,049, forward strand.
GTGACCGGCGAGCCTTGCTCCCCCGTGTGCCACTGGACCCAAGGTCCGGGAAGGCCGGGCAAGGCGATGACCCGCGAGCCAGGAGACCTGCCCGTCGCGGTTGTCCTTCGCGCGGACGGGGTGTGCCGGGCGATCGAGGGTTTCCTCGCGTGACGACGTCGTTTGGGGGTCGTGCGTGCGGAGAACAGCCTGTTCCGGCGCCCGCGCCGCGCGTCCCCTTGTTTGATGCCAAGGGGGATTACCCGAATGAAGACCCGTTTCCTGTTGCTGCCCTGCCTGTTGGCAGCGACCCCGAGTTTCGCGCAGAGCGCCCAGTCGACCACCGGCCTCGAACGCGTGGCGGACGGCGATGACGAGATCGTCGTCACCGCGAACCGCGAGGCACGCCCGGTCGATACCGTGGGGCAGGCGGTCACCGTGCTCGACACCGCGACCATCGAAACCCGGCAGGCGGTGGTCGTGTCCGACCTGCTGCGCCAGACGCCCGGCGTCACCGTCACCCGCAATGGCGGCATCGGCACGACGACCAGCGTCAACATCCGCGGCGCCGACAGCGATCAGACCGTCGCGCTGATCGATGGCGTGAAGCTCAACGACCCGTCGTCGCCCGGCGGCGGCTTCAACTTCGGCAATCTGCTGATCGGCAACATCGCTCGCATCGAAGTGCTGCGCGGTGCGCAGTCGGTGTTGTGGGGCAGCCAGGCGATCGGCGGCGTCGTCAACCTGATTACCCGGCAGCCGACCGAAGAACTGGCGATCAACGCCCGCGCGGAAGGTGGATCGTTCGGCACCGGGCAGGCCTTTGCCAACGTGTCGGGCAAGTCGGGGGCGGTATCGGCAAGCCTGGGCGGCGGGTTCTTTACCACCGACGGCATTTCGGCCTATGCGCCGGGACGCGAAAAGGACGGCTATCGCAACTATGGCGCGAACGGCAGCGTCGCGGTGGCGCTGGCCGACAATGTCTCGGTCGATGTGCGCGGCTTCTATTCGAACGGCCGGACCGAGATCGACGGCTTTCCGGCGCCCACGTTCAGCTTCGGCGATACCCGCGAGGTCGGGAACGCGGAGCAATGGACCGGCTATACCGGGCTGAACGCCGCGCTGTTCGACGGGCGGTTCCGCAACCGCATCGGCTATGCCCATACGTCGAGCAACCGCACCAACACCGATCCCGACGGCACGCCGACCGAAACCTTCCGGGGCAAAGGGCGCAACGACCGGATCGACTATCAGGGATCGTTCGACGTCACCGACGCCGTCTTCGCGACCTTCGGCGTGGAACGTGAAGTGTCGCGCTTCACCACGGCGAGCTTCGGCGGGCCGGCGACGACCGGTCGTGCGCGCCTCTTCGGGGTCTATGGCCAGCTGGCGGTGACGCCGATCGAAAACCTCACGCTGACCGGGGGCGTGCGCCATGACGATCATAATGTGTTCGGCGGAGCGACGGTGTTTTCGGGCAGCGGTGTCTGGTCGCCGAACGGCGGCAATACGCTGCTACGCGCCAGCTATTCGGAAGGGTTCAAGGCGCCGACGTTGTACCAGCTGCAGAGCGAATACGGCAACGCGCTGCTGACCCCGGAACGCTCGCACGGCTGGGACGCCGGCATCACCCAGCGTGGGCTGGACGGTGCTGTCGAGGCGAGCGCGACCTGGTTCGACCGCACGTCGAAGGACCTGATCGCGTTCATCTCCTGCCCCGCCAACGGCACCGGCATCTGCGCCGGGCGGCCGTTCGGCACCTATGACAATATCCAGCGCGCCGAGGCGAAGGGGCTGGAATTCGCGCTGAAGCTGAAACCCGTCGAGGCGTTCACCGTCGCCGCCGCCTATACCTATCTGGATGCGCAGAACCGCTCGGCCGGGACTGCCAATTTCGGGCGCAAGCTGCAGCGGCGCCCGGCGGACAGCCTGACCGTCAATGCGGACTATCGCTGGGCGTTCGGCCTGTCGACCGGGGCGACCGTCACCATGGTCGGCGACAGTTTCGACAATGCGTCGAACACCCGCCGGCTGGACGGCTATGTCCTGACCGACCTGCGCGCGGCGTTGCCGATCACGGAGCGGGTCGAGGTCTATGGCCGGGTCGAGAATCTGTTCGACGAACGCTATCAGACCATCTTCCAGTATGGCACGCCGGGCCGTGCCGCCTATGGCGGCGTGCGGGTCCGTTACTGATGGAAAGCCTCGCCGAATTCTGCGCGCATGGCGGCCGGGTCGCCGCTGCTGCGCGTGCGTTCGGCGGGGACGACTGGATCGACCTGTCGACCGGGATCGCGCCCTGGGCCTATCCGGTCGACAGCCTCGATCCGGGGCTGACCCGGCTGCCCGAGCCGGGCGAACTGGCGGCGCTGGAGGCGGCGGCGGCGCAGGCGTTCGACGTCGTCGATCCGGCGCAGGTGGTGGCGGTGCCGGGCACCGACCTTGCGCTGCGGCTGCTGGCGGTGGTGCTGGCAGCCGAGCGGCCGGCGGTGGTGCGGCCGGGCTATGCCGGGCATCTTGCCGCATGGGGTGAGGCGCGATGTGTCGCGGCGTTCGCCGATCCGGGCGATGCCGATCTGCTGGTGCTGGCGTCGCCCGCCAATCCCGACGGACGCGTGACGCCGGCCGCGACGCTGCGGGCATTGGCGCAGCGGATGACGGTGGTCGTCGACGAAGCCTATGCCGACCCCGCGCCCGGTCTGTGCGGTGAGGCATCCGACCGGCTGGTCGTGCTGCGGTCGTTCGGCAAATTCTATGGCCTGCCCGGCGTGCGGCTGGGCTTCGTCATCGCCGGACCCCGCGTCACCGGCGCGCTTCGGCATTTGCTGGGCGACTGGCCGGTGTCGACGCCCGCGATTGCGGTCGGCACCGCTGCCTATCGCGACACGGCATGGCGTGAGGGGCAGGTCGAGCGGATCGAGACGGTCGGCGCGCTGCTCGACTTCGCCCTGTCGCGCTTCGAGCTTGTCGGGACCGCGCCGCTGTTCCGGCTGATCGGCACGGCCGACGCCCATGCGCTGTTTCGTCACCTGTGCAACCATGCCATCCTGACCCGCCCGTTCGCCGACCGGGCGGATCGGTTGCGCATCGGCCTGCCGCCCGATGGCGCGGCGCTGGCCCGTCTGACCACCGCCCTTGCGGAGTATGTTCGATGACCGAGACCCCCGACGATTATGCGAAGCACAATGCGCGGATGCAGCGCATGGCGGTGGCGCGCGAAAAGATGCAGGCGCGCCGCACGCTCGAACGCGGGCTGCTGATCGTCCATACCGGCAACGGCAAGGGCAAGTCGTCCAGCGCGTTCGGCATGGCAATCCGCAGCATCGGATGGGGGATGAAGGTCGCGATCCTGCAATATGTGAAGGGCAAGTGGGAGACGGGCGAGCGCAACTTCTTCGACGCGCATCCCGACCTGGCGAGCTTCGAGGTGATGGGCGAGGGCTTCACCTGGGAAACGCAGGACCGCGCGCAGGACATCGCCGCCGCCCGCGCCGCATGGGAACGCTCGAAAGAGATGATCCTCGACCCCGCGATCGACTTCGTGATCCTCGACGAGTTGAACATCGTGCTGCGCGACGACACCCTGCCGATCGCCGAAATCGTCGCGTTCCTGAAGGACCGGCCGCTGACCAAGCATATCTGCATCACCGGCCGCAATGCGAAGCCCGAACTGCTCGAACTGGCCGACCTCGTCACCGAATTCGGCGAGGTGAAGCACCCCTATCATGCCGGGTTCAAGGCGCAGAAGGGCGTCGAATATTGATCCGCCTCGCTGCCTTGCTGCTGGCCGCGCCGGGGCTGGTGTCGGCGGCGCCGCGCCTTCCCCGCGTGGTGTCGATCAATCCGTGCGTCGATGCGGTGCTGGCCCGTGTCGCCGATCCGGCGCAGATCGTCGGTATCAGCCATTATTCGCAGGATATCCGCGCAACCTCGGTGCCGCTTAGCTGGTCGAACCGGTTCAAGGCGACGTCGGGCACGGCGGAAGAGGTCGTCGCGCTGCGGCCCGACATCGTCCTTGCCGGCCCCCATGTCGAACCTGCGACGATCGCTGCGCTCAAGCGGCTGAAGATCGCGCTGGTGCAATATCCGGTGGCGGAATCGGTGCCGGAAAGCATGGAGCAAGTCCGCGCCATCGCCGCCGCGACCGGCCATGCGGCGCGGGGCGAAGCGCTGGCGGCACGGATCGCAGCCGCCGCGACCCCGGCGCGGGTGGCGCCGGTCGGCGCGCTGGTGTGGCAGGGGAACGGACTGGTGCCCGGGGCGGGCACGCTGACCGACGACCTGCTCAAGCGTGCCGGTTTCCGCAACATGAGCGCGGCCTATGGCCTCAAGCAATGGGACGTGCTGCCGCTCGAATATCTCGTCGCCAACCCGCCGCGCGTGCTGCTGTCGACCGCGCCGGCGGGCGTGCAGGACGACCGGATGACCGGTCATCCGGCGGTGCGGCGGCTGGCGCAGCATATCAAAGTCGCCCCCTATCCGACGCGGCTGATGAATTGCGGCGGGCCGACGATCATCGCGGCGATGGCGCGGTTGCGGCAGGTGCGCGGGGCAGTCACGTCATGAAGCGATTGACCCTCGGCCTGATCGTCCTGCTGCTGATCGCCGTCGCGCTGTCGGTAGCGGCGGGCAAGGTGTGGGTGCCGCTCGACGCGTGGACCGCCGACGATCCGCGCTCGATCATCATCGTGGAGTTGCGCCTGCCGCGCACCGTGCTGGCGTTGCTGGTCGGGGCGGCGCTCGGCCTGTCGGGGGCGGTGATGCAGGGCTATCTGCGCAATCCGCTGGCCGATCCGGGACTGTTCGGCGTGTCGTCGGGCGCGGCGTTCGGCGCGGTGCTGGCGCTGTATTTCGGCTATGCCGCGCAGATGTGGCTGCTGCCGGGCTTCGCGCTGGTCGGCGCTGGCGTGACGATGACGTTGCTGGCGCTGATCGCCGGACGGTCGGGCAGCCTGATCCTGTTCACGCTGGGCGGCATGATCCTCACCAGCATTACCGGGTCGCTGACGTCGCTCGCGATCAGCCTTGCGCCGACGCCGTTCGTATCGTCGTCGATCGTGACGTGGCTGCTGGGCGCGCTGACCGACCGCAGCTGGGACGATGTGGTGGTTGCCGCACCGCTGATCGCGCTGGGCATGGGGGTGCTGGCGATGACCGCGCGGTCGCTCGACGCGCTGACGCTGGGCGAGGCGGCGGCACGATCGATGGGTGTCGATCCGGCGCGGCTGCAACGGCTGGTCATCCTCGGCGTCGCGTTGACCGTCGGGGCGTCGGTGGCGTCGGCGGGCATCATCGGGTTCGTCGGGCTGATCGTGCCGCATCTCGTCCGGCCGCTGGCGGGCAACCGGCCCTCGGCGATCCTGCTGCCCTCCGCGCTTGCCGGGGCGGTGTTGCTGACCTTTGCCGACAGCCTCGTGCGGCTGGCCCCGACCGTCAGCGAACTGCGGCTCGGTATCGCCATGTCGATGCTGGGCGGGCCGTTCTTCCTGTACCTGTTGATCGCGATGCGGCGGAGGCTGGCATGACCGATCTGGTGGCCGATGCGATTTCGCTGACATTGGGCAGCAACCGCGTGCTCGATCAGGTGTCGTTCGCGTTCCGGCAGGGGCGGGTGACCGCGCTGCTGGGGGCGAACGGCGCGGGGAAGTCGAGCCTGCTCGCCTGCCTCGCCGCGCTGCGCCGTCCGGATGCGGGTGCGGCACGGCTGGGCGGCGAGGATGTGCAAGCGATCGACCGGCGCGCGCGGGCGCAAGCGATCGGGCTGTTGCCGCAAGCGGCCGATGTGCACTGGGACATCGACGTGCGTACCCTGGTGGGCCTCGGGCGGTTCGCGCATCGCGGGCGCTGGGGCGAGACGCAGGCCGATCGCGATGCGGTGAAGGCGGCGCTGGCGGCGACCGACATGACCGACCTCGCTGATCGGGGCGTCGAGCGGCTGTCGGGGGGCGAGCGGGGGCGGGCGCTGCTGGCGCGGGTGCTGGCGGGAGAACCCGACTGGCTGCTGGCGGACGAACCGCTTGCCAGCCTCGACCCCGCGCACCAGCTGGACGTGCTGGCGCGGTTGCGCGGGGTGGCGGCGGGCGGGCGCGGCGTGGTGCTGGTGCTGCACGACCTGCATCTGGCGGCGCGGGTGGCGGACGACGCGGTGCTGTTGAAGGACGGGCGGATCGTTGCGGCGGGGGAGGCGGATGCGGTGCTGACCGCGCCGGCCATCGCCGAAGCCTATGGCATCGATGTCGAGATCGGCCGCACGCCGCAGGGGCATCGCTACATATTTCCGGTCGCGCGGTGATCGCGCTGGCGGCGCTGATCGTCGAGGCGGCGCTCGGCTATCCGCGGCGCTGGTGGCATCCGGTCATGGGCGTCGGCGCGCTGATCGATTCGTTCGAGCGGCGCTGGAACCGGCGGCGTCGTGCCGAGGGGATTGCGCTGGTCGTATTGCTCGTCGGGTTGTCGGTCCTACTGGGATCGGCGATCGAGCGGCTGGGGACGATCGTCAGCGTGGCGGTCGCGACGACCGGTCTCGCCCAGCGCAGCCTGCACGATCATGTCGCGGCGGTGGCGCGGCCGTTGGCGGCGGGCGATCTGGGCGCGGCACGGCAGGCGGTGGCGATGATCGTCGGGCGCGATACCGCCACGCTGGACGAGGCAGGCGTCGCGACGGCGGCGATCGAGAGCCTTGCGGAAAGTTTCTGCGATGGCGTGGTCGCACCGGCGCTGGGCCTGTTGCTGTTCGGGCTGCCGGGGCTGTTCGCGGTGAAGGGGATCAATACGGCGGACTCGATGGTCGGGCATCGCACGCCCGAGCTGCGCGCGTTCGGATGGGCGGCGGCGCGGGCCGACGATGTCGTCAATTTTGTGCCCGCACGGGTTGCAGGCGCGCTGATCGCGCTGGCCGGACACGGTGGCTGGCGGGAGATGCGGCGCGACGCCCCCCGCCATGCCTCACCCAATGGCGGTTGGCCGGAGGCGGCAATGGCCGGCGCGCTGGGACGGCGGTTGGGCGGGGCGGTCAGCTATGACGGCGAGCCGGCGCAACGCGCGGTGCTGGGCGATGGGCCGCCGCCGCATGCGGCCGACCTGACGCGGGCGCTTGGCATCTATCGCACCGCCTGCCTGTTGCTGTGGATGCTGGTCGGGATCGTCGCTTGGGCGCGGTGATGCTCCAGGGGACCGGATCGGATGTCGGCAAGTCGGTGCTGGTCGCCGGGCTGTGCCGGCTGCTGACCGACCGGGGGTTGCGGGTGCGCCCGTTCAAGGCGCAGAACATGTCGAACAACGCCGCCGTTTGTGCGGATGGTGGTGAGATCGGTCGGGCGCAGGCGTTGCAGGCGATGGCGTGCCGCGTGCCGCCGACGACCGACATGAACCCGGTGCTGCTGAAGCCGCAAAGCGACCGCACGTCGCAGCTGGTGGTTGGCGGACGCGTGGCCGGGGTGATGGCGGCGGGCGACTATCGGCGGCGGCGACCCGAATTGCTGGCCGAGGTGCTGGCGGCCTATCGCCGCCTGTCCGGCGAGGCGGATATCGTGGTGGTCGAGGGTGCGGGATCGCCCGCCGAGATCAATCTGCGCGCGGGCGATATCGCCAATATGGGCTTTGCGCGGGCTGCCGGAGTGCCGGTGGTGCTGGCGGGCGATATCGATCGCGGCGGGGTAATTGCGGCGCTGGTCGGCACGCAGGCGGTGATCGATCGGGCCGATGCGGCGATGATCCGCGGATTTGTGGTCAACAAGTTCCGGGGCGATCCGGCGCTGTTCGAGGATGGCAGGGCGGAGATCGTGGCGCGTACCGGCTGGCGCGATATCGGGCTGGTGCCATGGCTGCCCGATGCCGCGCGCCTGCCGGCCGAGGATGCGGTGGCGCTGGGACGTGGGGGCGAAGCGGGCGACGGGCCGCTGATCGCGGTGCCGATGCTGTCGCGCATCGCCAATTTCGACGATTTCGATGCCCTTGCCCATGATCCGGCGGTGCGGTTGCGGATGATCCCGCCGGGCCGGCCGTTGCCGGGCGATGCGTCCCTGGTGATCCTGCCGGGGACGAAGGCGACGATCGCGGACCTCGCTTTCCTGCGCGAACAGGGCTGGGATATCGACCTTGCCGCCCATGTCCGGCGTGGCGGGCAGGTGATGGGTATCTGCGGCGGATACCAGATGCTCGGCACCGGCATCGCCGATCCGGACGGGATCGAGGGACCGGCGGGACAGGTCGCCGGGCTGGGGCTGCTGCCGATCGATACGGTGATCGCGGGCGCCAAGACGACGCGGCCGGTCACCGGCACGCTGGCGGACGGAGCGGCCTTTGCCGGCTATGAAATTCATGCCGGCGTGACGACCGTCGCACCGGGTACGCCGCCGCTGCTGCATTTCGCCGATGGCACGCCCGATGGCGCGGTCGCGCGCGACGGGCAGATTGCCGGTTGCTACGTTCATGGCCTGTTCGATGCGCCCGCCGCGCGGGCCGGCCTGCTCGCGCGGATCGGCGCGCGCAGCGACCCGCTCGACCGGCGCGACGCCATCGATGCCGCGCTCGACGGGGTGGCGCGGGCGCTGGAAACCGCGCTCGATATCGACGCATTGCTGGACATTGCCGGGGAGGCCCTATGATCGACGAGATTCGCGCGCATCTGGACGCGCTCGCCAAGCCGCGCGGGGCGATGGGGCGGCTGGAGGCGCTGGCAACCGAACTGGCGCTGACCCAGGGACGGATCGATGCGCGCACCGCACCGCGCCGCATCGTGCTGTTCGCCGGCGACCATGGCTGTGCCGGTGAGGGGGTGTCCGCCTGGCCGTCCGAGGTAACGCAGATGATGGTGGCGACCATCTTGTCGGGACGCGCGACCAGCAACGCGCTGGCCGCTGCCGCCGACTGCGCGTTGCGGCTGGTCGATGTCGGGATGATGGGGCCGCGCGTTGCCGGTCCCGACTTCTTCCGCGACGCGCGTATCGGCGATGGTAGCGCGCCGCTTGGCACCGGACCGGCGCTGTCCGTCGCGCAGTTCGACGCGGGGTGGGCGGTCGGGGCGGCGGAGGCGGATGCGGCGATCGATGCGGGGGTCACACTGTTGATCGCGGGCGAAATGGGCATCGGCAACACGACGCCGGCCGCCTGCCTGACGGCGTTGCTGACCGCTCTGGATCCCGATGCTGCGGTCGGGCGCGGTGCGGGGGCGGACGATGCCGTGCTGGCGACCAAGCGTCGCATCGTCGCATCCGCCGTGGCAAGGGCGGCGGGGGTTGGCGATCTGCGCGAGGCTATCGCGTCGGTCGCCGGCTATGAGATCGTGGCGATGGCCGGTTTCTACGCGACCGGCGCGCGGCGCGGGGCGACGCTGCTGCTCGATGGCTATGTCGCGACCGCCGCCGCGCTTATCGCCGAACGGCTCGTCCCCGGCAGCGTCAGGGCGATGATCGCCGGGCATCGCTCCGCCGAACCCGGCCATGGCGCGGCGCTGGCGGCGCTCGGGCTGACGCCGGTGCTCGACTGGGAGATGCGGCTGGGCGAGGGGAGCGGAGCGCTCGTGGCCCTGCCGCTGCTCGACGCGGCGGCGGCGTTGTTGAACGATGTCGTACGGCTCGACCAGATCGGGGCGGATCGTGCCGACTGAGTGCCCGCGTTGGGCGCCGCCGCTGCTGGCGGTGCAGTTTCTGACCCGGTTGCCGGTGCCGTGGCTGGCGCGGCTGACGGCGGAACAGGCGGGCGTCGGATTGGCGCGGGCGATGGCGTGGCTGCCGCCGGTCGGGTCGCTGATCGGCGCGGCGACCGGCGTGACCTTCGTGCTGGCGCAAGGGCTATGGCCGCCGATGATCGCTGCGATCGTGGCGTTGATGGTCGAGGCGCTGCTGACCGGTGCGTTTCACGAGGACGCGGTCGCCGATTTCTGCGACGCGTTCGGCGGCGTTGCGAGCGGCGACCGCGCGTTGACGATCATGAAGGACAGCCGGATCGGCAGCTATGGCGCGCTGGGCTTGGGGCTGGTGGTGCTGCTGCGCCTTGCCGCGATGGTCGCGCTGCCG
>NZ_QQWV01000110.1:0-1158 GCF_003951715.1 Sphingomonas sp. ABOLH
TGTCTAAGCGACATCCCACGTACTGCGCGATCAGGATTTTCAGCGCCGGGGTCGCCGCCGCCATCCCGCCCGCCGTCACCCCCTCGGCAAACGCCTCGCGCCCCATCGGCGCCGGATCGCGCAGGCAGTGCCACAGCAGCGCGACCAGCTCGGCCAGCGTCAGCCGCCCCGCCGCCGCCCGCTCGACCAGCGCGAACAGCGACCCGACCTCCGCCTCCGCCGCGACCAGCGCCGCGAAACTCGGTCGCAGCACCAACGTTTCGCCATGCACGCGGACACTCGCCTCACCCCGCACCGGATTGGCCGGCGCACTCATGCCGACACCACCGGGCCGGAGGATTCCAGCGCCAGCGTGTAGTTGCGCTCGCCATTATAATCGCCGGCATAATCCAGCCGCGTGACCAGGAACCGCCCGGTCATCGTCTCGCCGCTCTCGAAGCTCAGCCGATAGTCGTCGATCGTGCCCGACATCGCATTGCCGCGCAGCCGCACCTCCGCCGCCGATCCGGTGAACACTCCCGCACCGCTGACGCTGACAGAGCGAACCCCCGCCCCCGACAGCAATTCGCGCCACCCGCCCGAATCCTTGCTGGTGATCGCCACCGCCTCGCCATTGACGCTCAGCTGCGTGGTCCGAAGACCCGCGACCGTCGCATAGGCCACCGGCACCGCCCCGTTCCCGATCTTCAACAGGAACGCACTACCCTTCTCCGCCGCCATCGATGTTCTCCTGAAAAATATCCGTCACCGCGCACCGAACGTCACCCCAGCGAAGGCTGGGGTCTCCCGCCGCATCTCATGACGCCCACCGCACACACCCCTCCCGCACCCCGGCGAAGGCCGGGGCTCAGTCGGGAAGCGCTGCTGCAAGATCGAAATCGCCACCAAACTGGACCCCGGCCTCCGCCGGGGTACGTCCGGGGATGGAACGGGGCGCCCCGACCAACCCCGTATCCCTGCGCAGGCGGGGACCCAGACCCGGTTGCGATCGGCGGCCTAGTCATGACGACCGTATCCCCGCGCAGGCGGGGATCCAGAGCCCCGAACGCCACCGCCCGCAAAGCAACCCTGGACCCCCGCCTGCGCGGGGGTACGGAGATGGCGTTCCTCTTCGCCGGTCGCGCCGATCATGGCGATCGATATTGATGCGGCGGGCAC
>NZ_QQWV01000111.1:0-871 GCF_003951715.1 Sphingomonas sp. ABOLH
CTAGGCGGTGTTTACATTCAGAGGCAACATTTGAGTGCCGCGACGAGATTGAGGAAGCCAGCATAGTTTCGGGCGAGTTTGTCGTAGCGCGTTGCGATGCGTCTGAAGTGTTTGATCTTGCTGAAGAAGCGTTCGATCAGGTTTCGGTCTTTGTAGATCGTGGCATCGAAGCTGCGCCATTTGGCGGTGATGGTCCGGCGTGGGACGACGGGCTTTGCACCGCTGGCTGCGATAGCGTCCATGGCCCGCTGCCCATCGTAACCCTTGTCCGCCAGAACGTGCCCTGCCTTCAGCCCCTGGAGAAGCGGCTCGATCTGGGTGATATCGTTGCGCTCGCCACCGGTCAGGATGAAGCGAACGGGATTGCCCAGCGCATCGGTCGCGGCATGAACCTTGGTACTCAAACCGCCTTTTGACCGTCCCAGCGCGTGAGCTTCAAACCGATCTTCGGATCGATCGCTTTTTTTGGGGCACCGGCACTGTGCTGGTGGGCACGCACGATCGTGCTGTCGACGAGGATGTATTCGAAGTCGGCATCATCGCTCAAAGCCTTGAAAAGATTCTCCCAAACACCGCTGCGGCACCAACGGTTGAAGCGCTGATAAACGGTGTGCCAACGGCCAAATTCCTTGGGCAGGACACGCCAGTGCGCGCCCGACCGGGCCAGCCACAGGATCGCTTCCACAAACAACCGGTTGTCCCGCCCCGTCCGCCCAGGATCGGTTGCCTTGCCAGGCAAATGCGGCGCCATCCGCTCCCAAACCGCGTCACTCAGTTCCTGTCGATCCATCCATGCTGACCTCCATCCAGCCAGTAGCTTGAATCAGACTTTTGCCTCATTGGGAATCCTGAATGTAAACACCGCCTAGGG
>NZ_QQWV01000112.1:0-856 GCF_003951715.1 Sphingomonas sp. ABOLH
AACAGGTCGGCAAGCGCTGCCAGCACGTCTTCGTGTCGAAGCTGGCGCGCGACGACCAGTGCCAGGCATTCCCTGCTGGCCTCATCGATGATGGTCAGTATCCGGAACTTGCGCCCGTCATGCGTCCGCGCTTCGACGAAGTCATACGCCCACACATGCCCCGGATACTCCGGTCGCAGCCGGATGCACGAGCCGTCGTTCAACCATAGCCGGCCACGTTTAGGTTGCTTCTGCGGCACCTTGAGGCCTTCGCGCCGCCAGATCCGCTCCACCCGTTTATGGTTCACCGACCAGCCCGCCGCATGCAGCAGTGCGGTTACCCGGCGGTAGCCGTAGCGCCCGTACTGCCTGGCCAGCGCGACGATGTCGTCGGTCAGCACCTCTTCGTCATCTGCCCCGCACGGCACCTTGCGCTGTGTCGACCGGTGCTGCCCCAGCACGCGGCACACGCGCCGCTCGGATACGTACAGCACCTCTCGCACCTGGTCGATGCAGCGTCGGCGTCGCGCGGGGCTCAGAAGTTTCCCCGCGCCGCCTCCTGTAGAATCAACTTGTCCAGTGTCAGGTCGGAGATCGCACGCCGCAGCCGCAGGTTCTCCTTCTCCAGATCTTTCATCCGACGCGCCTGATCCGTCTTCAAGCCGCCGTACTCCTTGCGCCAGCGGTAGTAAGTCTGCTCGCTGACCGCGATCCGCCGGCATGCCTCAGCGGTCGTCCCGCCCTGGCCCAGCATGATCTCGACCTCACGCAGCTTCCCGATGATCTCCTCAGGCTTGTGCTTCTTGGCAGGCATGCGTCGTCCCTTCCTTGATCCAGACTGTCATAGTCGATGGACCACTCAGAAGGGGGCAGCTCA
>NZ_QQWV01000113.1:0-839 GCF_003951715.1 Sphingomonas sp. ABOLH
TAGGGTCAGGACTCGTTGATTACAGCCAGAAGATGACGGTGGCAGCGAGGACGATGGCGGAGAAGAAGGCTGTCGGGCAGCGGTCGTAGCGGGTTGCGACGCGGCGCCAGTCCTTGAGGCGGCCGAACATGATCTCGATGCGGCTACGTCGCCGATAGCGGCGCTTGTCGTACCTGACCGGCTCGTTGCGGGACCGCCGCCCTGGGATGCAGGGCTGGATGCCCTTGGCCTGGAGCGCATCCCTGAACCAGTCGGCGTCGTAGCCGCGGTCACCTAGCAGCCACTGAGCCTTCGGCAGGTCGTCCAGCAACGCGGCCGCACCGGTGTAATCGCTGACCTGCCCGGCGGTCATAAAGAAGCTCAAGGGGCGTCCGTTCGCATCGGCTACGGCATGGAGCTTGGTGTTCATGCCGCCCTTGGTGCGGCCTATCAGGCGGCCAAGGCCCCCCTTTTTACCCGCAGGCTCGATGCCGTGCGGTGCGCCTTCAGGTAGGTGGCGTCGATCATAACCGTCTTCGGCTCGGCGCCTGCCGCCGCCAGCCCTTCCATCATCCGCGTGAACACGCCTGCCTCACCCCAGCGCTTCCACCGGTTGTAGAGCGTCTTGTGTGGCCCATAGGCGCTGGGCGCATCTCGCCAGCGCAGCCCATTGCGGTTGACGAAGACGATGCCGCTCAGAACCCGTCGGTCATCCACCCGCGGCCGGCCGTGGCTCTTGGGAAAGAACGGCCGCAGCCGCTCAATCTGCTCATCCGTCAGCCAAAACAGGTCACTCATTCCGGTCTCCTCGCGGAGCCTGAATCAGATCGCGACGCTCACATCAATGGGTCCTGACCCTA
>NZ_QQWV01000114.1:0-784 GCF_003951715.1 Sphingomonas sp. ABOLH
ATCTGAATCATCTCCGTCCTTGGCTCGCGCTGCCAAAGGCGCTTGGCTTCGATCCCCCCGCACTTACGATCCGGCGGGCGACTTCGGCTAGCCTCTCCGTCTTACGTCGGCTGACGGAGCCAAGAGAAAAGCCGGCGTTCGGAATCGTCGAGGTCGATGTTGATGGCACTGCCCACGCCGTGCGCGAGGAGGTAGTCGAAGAACGCCCATTCTGCCGCCTGCTCCGCTTCGACCTTATCGGCCGGTCCGATGCTCCGACAATTCTGCTCGTCGCGCCAATGGCGGGTCATTATGCGACCCTGTTACGCGAGACCGTCCGCGACCTGCTGCCAAGCTATTCGGTCGTGGTGACCGACTGGTCCAATGCCCGCGATGTTCCCATCCACGATGGCGGATTCGACTTGGACGACTACATCGATCTACTGATCGGGCATATTCCAAAGCCTGGACCGACCACGCACATCGTTGCTGTCTGCCAGGCAGGCGTACCCGCCGTCGCCGCTACAGCAATCCTAGAATCATCGACCACGAGCGACGTAGTCTTGCCGGCCAGCCTGACAGTCCTCGGTTCCCCGATCGATACGTCCCGCTCTCCCACGGAGGTCAATCGTCTCGCTTCCGAACATGATAGCGACTGGTTCACCGATACGCTTATCACCACGGTTCCGGCCCGCTTTCCAGGTGCCAACCGCGCCGTCTATCCCGGCTACCTTCAACTGACAGCGTTCGTCGCCATGAATCCGCAGAGGCACGAGAAGTCCGCGCGCGATGCAATCGCCCATTT
>NZ_QQWV01000115.1:0-734 GCF_003951715.1 Sphingomonas sp. ABOLH
GCCCTACACCGGTTGCGGGGGTTTGTCTTGGGGGTCGGGGAAGAAGGTTGGTTCGCGCGGAGGCGCGGAGGCGCGGAGAGAAGAAGTTTGGATTTCGCGCAGAGGCGCAGAGGCGCGGAGGGGTTGTGGGTGGGGCGCCCTACACGGATTGGGTGTGTGGGGGGCCAGTCCTGAATGTCTCGTCACCCCGGACTTGATCCGGGTCCCGCTTCTTTTGCTGCCGTCGAAGAAGAAGCGGGACCCCGGGTCAAGCCCGGGGTGACGATGGGGCGGGGGTTTCGATCCTCAGGATCGGTGGGTCGCTTTGGATCGGTAGGTGGCAGGGCCGGTGGCCGGTCGTACCTTGGGTTCCACCTACGTGCGTATTCCCGCGCAGGCGGGGATCCAGGCGGGATCGGGCCTATCCCCATGCCGATCTGACGCGTATCCCCGCGCAGGCGGGGATCCAGGGTTGGCAAACGATGCCGGTTCGACCTTGGCCCTGGACCCCCGCCTGCGCGGGGGTACGCCCCGCAGCGTGCCGCCCGGAGACTCCTGATAGCCGGGACCCCCGCCTGCGCGGGGGGTACGTCCTCGTCGCAGGTAAGGAACCAGCGTACCGGACCTCGACCCCGGCCTTCGCCGGGGTACGGTTTGCGGCTGGGGTTAGCGGGTTGCTCGTACCCCTGCCGGGGCTGGTGCGGGTGCATTGGCGAGCGGCGGGGCTCCGGCACCGGCCCCGGCAGGGGTACGAG
>NZ_QQWV01000116.1:0-678 GCF_003951715.1 Sphingomonas sp. ABOLH
CCGGAAAGTTCGATCAGGACAAGAGGATCGAGGACATCGAGGCCGCGATCCGCGCCGCGCGCGCCGCGACCGGCGGCAAGGTGGGCGTCACCGGCTATTGCCTCGGCGGCCGCCTCGCCTACATGACCGCCGCGCGCACCGACAGCGACGCCAGCGTCGGTTATTATGCGGTTGGCGTCGACGGGCTGCTGAACGAGAAGCATGCCATCGCCCGGCCGCTGTTGCTCCACATCGCCGGCAATGACGGCTTCGTGCCGCCCGAGGTTCAGGCGAAGATGCATGAAGGGCTCGACGATCACCCGCGCGTCACGCTCTACGACTATCCCGGCGAGGACCATGGCTTCGCGACCGAGATGGGCAACCGCCGATCGGAGGCGGCGGCCCAGCTCGCCGACAGCCGCACCGAAGCCTTCTTCGCCGAGCATATCGGCTGATACGAAAAGGGCGGCGCCCTGATGGACGCCGCCCGTTTTCGTTCTGGATCAGCAGCTTAGTGGAAGAGCTGCAGGATCCCGATATCCTTGTCGACGATTCCCGAGTAGATCATCGACCCGGCGACGTAGAGGATCACCAACAGGCCGACCCAGGCAATCCAGCGATAGCGTTCGATATATTTGGCGATGATGTTCGCTGCGACGCCCATCAGCGCGACCGCGATGACCAGGCCGACCATCAGAA